>JAEUJT010000307.1 GCA_016793525.1 Archangium sp.
ACTCGACGCGCTGGCGACGGACCCGGCCTCGGCGGTGTTCGCGTCGAGCTACGTGTTGGGCGGCCAGCTCGCCCTCCGCACCGGAAAACCCGTGGGCGTCATCTCCCCGCGGCGGAGCCAGTTCGACGTGTGGGGACCACCGTCGCTGCGGCTCGGTGACGCCGCGCTGTGGGTGAGCGAAGGCGACGCGCCGCCTGACGAGTTGGCTGGGCGCTTCACGCGCGTCGAGGCGCTCCCTCCACTCGAGGGCCGTTTCGGCGAGCTGGTGACCCACACCTTCACCGTCTGGCAGCTCAGCGGCGCGAGGTGACGACCGGCTCCGAATCGGCGGTGCGGAGGAGGCGTTGGAGCCGTTCTGGCTCGACGCGCAGCATGAGCGTCTTCTCGCGCGTGTACGTCACCGCGCCCGGCGCCCCGGCGGAGCGCACGAACTTCACCTGCACCCAGCTCACCTCGCCCCGCGGCTCGTGCTTCGAATCGGAGTGGTGGAGCGCCAGGTGCGCGGCGTCGAGCAGCACCTCACTTGACACTGTCTGGTTCTTCTCGAGCGGCACAACCACGTGGGCGCCGGTCACCCCGCGCGCGTGGAGCCAGAGGTGGTGCGGCTTCGCGACGTGGAAGGTGAGCGTGTCGTTGTGCGCCGCGCCCTTCCCCACCCAGAGGCGCTGGTCGCCGTGGCCCCGGTACTCTCGGTACGGCTTGGCCTCGGCGCGCTCGGGCCGAGGCGCTGGGCCGATGGGCTCTTCGGCTGGCGTGTCGTCGAGCGCACGCATCGCGTCGCGGAGCTCTGCCTCATCGGCGTCGAGCTGCTGGAGGCGAGCTGTGGCCAGCTCCGCGCCGCGCAGCAACCGTTTGTGTTGCTTGAAGCGCCACGCGACCTCTTCTTGCGGAGTGCGGGTCGGGGTGAGGGCGATGGTGCGCTCGGCCACGTCGCCGCTGGGCAGGTATTCGGTGACGGTGACCGACGTCATGCCGCGCTTCAGCCGGTACAGGTTCTGCGCGAGCAGCGCTCCGTCGCGCTGGAAGTCAGCGCCATCGACGCGGGCCGCATCGGCGCGCACCTTCTCCTTCGTGCGAAGGAGGCGTTTGAGCTTCGCCTCGAGCGGGTTCTTCCGAGCGCGCTGCCAGGTGGCCTGCTCGTTCTTGGAGAAGAAAGCCTCGGCGGCGTGGGCGAGGCGGAGCGCGACGTGGTCTCCCTGCAGGCGCGAGGGGGCTTCAGCAGGCGTCTTCCCCGCCGGGAGCTCCCAGCGGTGGCCGACGCGAATTCTCCCGGGAATCGAGGTCGACAAGACGGTCGCGTCTCGGTTCAGCAGCGCGATGGCCGGCGTGGCGAGCTCCAGCGCCAGCGTGAGCCGCGTGTCGGCCTTGGCGAAGTGCAGCAGCGCGACGTCGTTCGCCGAAAGCGCCTCGACGTCGACGAGCGCGGCCCCCGTCAACTCGCGGCGGAGCACGTGTTGCCAGGTGGGCGGCGTCGGCGGGTTCGAAGGGCGCGAGTCGATGGCCCCCAGCCGAGCGAAGCCGACATCGCTGCAGAGCACGAGGGTGTGGGTGCGGCCGGGGACGCGCAGGTCGAGGTACAGGCGGGTGGTGGTGGGCGCGGAGATCTTCTGCACCACCGCGTGGGCCAGCTCGCGCGTCAGCTCGGCCGCGATGGCCACCACCTCGGCGGGCCGGAGCGACATCGACTACCCCCAGCGACCGAGCATCACCTTGCCGCCGGCGTCGAGCTCCATGATGGTGGAGCGGGCGGCGTAGCGGGACTTCACCAGGTAGTCGGGCTCAGACGACCAGGTCACCGTCGACGACTGAATGCGCCCGGTTGGACTGAAGGTAACGGTGACTTCTTCGGCGTAGTTGTTCACCTCGTACAGGCCGCGCGGGGCGGTCGCGCCCGAGGCGTCTTTCATGTCGTCGAAGCT
>JAEUJT010000338.1 GCA_016793525.1 Archangium sp.
GACGCCATGGCGCGGTAGGCGCGGTTACGGCCCTTCTTCGGGTGAGAGCCAGGGCTGTGGATCCACCGCTTGGCCCTGCTTGCGAATCTCGAAGTACAGGTAGTTGCCCTTCAGGCTGCCGGTGTCGCCGACGTCGCCGAGTTGCTCGCCTTCTTCCACCGCGTTGCCGACCTCGACCGCGGCCGACGCGAGGTGCGCGTAGAGGGAGTGGTAGCCGCTGCCGTGGTCGACGATGACGACGTTGCCGTAGCCCTTGAGCCACCCGGCGAACGCCACGGTGCCCTGCGCGACCGCCACCACCGGAGTCCCCGCCGCCGCGCGCACGTCGATGCCCTTCTGCACCGTCACCGTGTTGAAACGCGGGTTGATGACCTTGCCGTAGCCGACCTCGACCAGGCCGGTGGTGGGCATCGGCATGTGGCCTTTCTTGCTGCGAAAACCGCTCGCCGTGGTGGCGGTGGAGAGCTCGGCCACCATCGCCGCCAACTCACGCTCGTTCGCCTCGAGCTCGGCGATGACCCGGCTCTTCGTATTCTGCTCGGCCTGCAGGCTGGCCACGAGCTCGTTGAAGCGCGTCAGCCGCGACCGGGCCACCGCGTGCTCCACCGCCAAGGCCTTCGCTTGGGTGCGGGCGCTCGCCTCGAAACGTTCGATGCGGCGCAGCAGCCGGCGGTGGTGCCGCGCGGAGATGGCCACATCGTCGAAGGCCTCCACGTCGCGGCGCACCAGCGTCTTCAACGCGCGGTCTCGCTTCACCAGCGCGGCGAAGTCGGCGGCGGAGAGGACGGACGCCACCGTGTCGTGCCGCTGCAGGCGATAGAGCGCCACCACCTGCGGCGCCAACCTGCGCTCGTGCTCGCGCAGCGCCACCTGGAGTGCGTCGCCTTCGCGCTTCGCCGCGGTCACCTGCGCGGTGAGACGCGCGACATCGCGCTCGAGGGCCTGCGCGCGGGCGGTGGACTCGCGGGACAGGCGCTCCAAGGTGTCGAGCCAGGTGAGCACGCTCTGCCGCTGGGCCTTGAGCGCGTCGAAGGCGGTGCGCTCGGCGTCGAGGCGCTCCTGCACGTCGGCGCGCTCGTCTTCGACGTCCGTCGCGTCGGCCAGCAGCACCACCGCGGTGATGAGCGCCAGCGCCGTCATGCGCGCACCGAGTTGCGTGGTACGGAGACACCCGCAGTCAGCGGACACGTGTGGACGACGTCTTCACCTGCGAAACGGTACATGCGGCGCGATGAGCACAGAACCTGCGCCGGTGGATCCACGTCAAAGACATCGCGCGCACGATTCTCACGAGCGACATGCCGTGCCGGACTGGACACCTGTTCGCGGAATGTCCGCTCCGTCGCAGTGAGCTGCGTCTGCGCTTGCGGATCCGCGTACACAACGTCGCGCGCACGTTTCTCACGAGCGACGTGCCCCCTTGAGGAGGTGCACCTCACCGCACGCGACTGAGCACGCCGTCGCGCATCGAGCGATGCAGCGCACACGGGCGTCATACGCGCAGGAACCGCCGCACCGCGATGAAGCTGCCCACCAAGCCGAGGCTGGTGCCGATGCCGACGACCTCCAACGCGAGGCCCGGCCAGTCGACCGCGAGCTTCCCGCCCACGCGAAGGAACGGAGCCGCCGCCGCTGAGGACTCCAGCTGCTCGACCCCCACCCACAACAGCCCGCACGCCAGCACCCCGGCAAGCACGCCTTGCACCCCGCCCTCGAGGAGAAACGGCACGCGCACGAAGCGGTCGGTGCCGCCGACGAGCTTCTGAATTTCAATCTCCTCGCGGCGCGCGAAGATGGCCAGCTGCAGCGTCGCGGAGACCACGATGACCGCGGTGAGGAACACGAGCGAAAACACCACCACCATCGCCGCCTCGAGCGCCCGGGCGATGAGCGTCAGCCGCTCCAGCGCCTCTTCGCCGTAGTCGACGCCGGTGACGAAGGGCACCTGCCGCAGCTTCTCGGCCAGCGCCTTCAACCCCGCCCCATCTCGAGCCGACGCCGGGAGCGCCACCTCGACGCTGAAGGGCAGCGGGTTGTCTTGCAGCTCCGTCAGCGCCTGGCCGTTGTCGCCCAGCTGCGCCACCAAGCGGCCCAGCGCTTCGGCCGGGCTCACCACCCGCGCCGCGCCACCGCTCCGCGCCTCGAGGGCCTTCACCAAGTCGTTGAGCTGCTCGGGCTCAGTACCGTCGGCAAGGTAGACGGTGAGCTCGACATCGCCGCCCAGCGCGCGCATCAGCCCATCGAGCTGCCCCGACACGAGCCGCGCCACCCCGAAGCCCACCAGCGCCAAGGCGAGGCTGGCCACCGCGATGACGTGCACGAAGGGCGAGCGCACCATGCTGCCCACGGCGCTGCGCACGAAATAGCTGAGGTGGGCGCCGGCGCTCATGTCTCCAGGGCCATCAACCGCGCCGCCTTCGCGCCTCGCTCATCGGCCACCACGGTGCCTTTCTCGAGGCGCAGCGTGCGCTTCTGGTACCGCTCGATGAGCGTCGCGTCGTGGGTGGCCACCACCACGGTGGTGCCGCGCGCGTTGACGTCGTTGAGCAGCTCCATCATCTCGAGCGTCAGCTTGGGGTCGAGGTTCCCAGTGGGCTCGTCGGCGAGGAGAATCGCCGGGTCGTTCACCAACGCACGGCAGAGCGAGACGCGTTGCTGCTCTCCGCCCGAGAGCTTCAGCGGCGACACGTCGGCTTTGTGCTCGAGCCCCACCCGGCGCAACATTTTGACACTCCTGTCTCTCACTTCGTCTCGTGGCGTGCCGATGACGTCGAGGGTGAAGCCCACGTTTTCGGCCACGGTGCGGTTGGGCAGCAGCTTGAAGTCTTGGAACACCACCCCGATGTTGCGGCGGAGGTACGGAATGCCCGACTCCCGCAGCCGCGCGATGTTGCGCCCCGCGATGAGAATCTGGCCCTTGGTGGGCCGCTCGGCGAGGAACATC
>JAEUJT010000358.1 GCA_016793525.1 Archangium sp.
CCTCGAGGTTGTAGGCCTCGCGATCGTCGACCAGCGCGATGGCGAACGCGTGGCGCTGGTCGTCGCGGTGCCGGAAGTAGATGAAGTCGGTGCCCACCGAGCAGCCGAACAGCTCCTTGGCTCGGGCACGCACCGTCGCCAGCTTCGCTCGCGCGCCCTCGACCGCGCTGGCAGAACCATCGGTCTCGGCGCGGAGCGCCTGGGTGTTCTTCTTTCGCTCCTCGGCCAGCCCGAAAAGTCGCTCCGCGGAGCGCCGTACCTTGCGCCCCAGCACCCGTGCCTCGCACGTCATCAGGTTGACCTCGGCGCTGCGCGTCCACAGGTTCTCGACGTCGTCCCAGAGGCGGTTGCGCCGCGTCAGCTCGCGCTCGTACTCCTCGGCCATGACCCGGTGGCGGCGCTCCAGGGCTTGCACGTCGCCCGCTGGAGGAGTGCGTTCTTTCGCGTCATCGAGTTCACGCTCGGCCGCGCCGAGGCGGTACCACAGCTCGGAGACCCGAAAGCGTTGCTCTTCGAACGACGCGACGCCGGGGAAGCTGCGGTTTTCGAGCTCGGTCGATTCGGCCAGCAGGCGCGCGGCTTCGTCTTCGTGCTCCCCCGCGCGGTACAGAGTGTCGATGGCGTTTTTTTGCGTCAGCTCGGCTCGGAACTCCGTCAACGCCAGCTGCACCAGCAGATCTTCATGGCGGGCTTCGGCGGCGGTGACGGCGTCACGGGCATCGACGAGCTCCTGCCACCACCCGCGAAACTCGGGTGAAGCGACAAGCTCGCGTACGTCACCGAGTCGACGAGGCCGCATAGCGCAAGGCATGAGCCTGCCACGAGATGACGACCGCCGCTACGCCTGCCTGTGCTTCGCGCCGCGCCCAGCGGCGACGCACGTCAGCGAATCGCTTACGACGCCGGGGAGAAGACGAAGGGGTACGCCACCGTCGCTTCGCCGTCGGGCTTGAAGGGGAAGACCCAGCCGCGAATGACCGTCTTGATGCAGCTCGGCACGGCATCGTTGCCCAGCGTGTTCTCTTCAATCTCGATGTCAGAGGCGCGGCCCTGCGGCGTGATGGTGAAGCGTACGACCACCTTGCCCTTGAGCGACGGGTTGCGCTTCAGCTCTTTCTCGTAGCAGCCCTGAATGGCGCTCATGCGCGCGCGCAAATAGGCAGCCAGCTTGCCGCGATCGATCTCTGCGCTTTCAACTTCGGGGGCCGCGTCGGCGACACGGCCGCGCACCGCCGCCGGGCCCTTCTCGGCCAGCGCGACGTTGCCGCCGCCGCTCGTGCCGATGTCTCCGATGCCAGCGGCCTTGCCCACGCCGCCACCCTTCGGGCCGCCCGCCGCGAGCGCATCTGCCGTCGCCACACCGACGCCGCCAGCGCCGTTGAGCGCGTCGGCGATGCTGCCCACACCGTTGGAGTTGCCGAGCACGTCTTCGAACGCGCCCGCGCCGCCGGCCGATGAGCCGATGATCTTCAGCAGGCCCTTGGAGGCCACCTTCTGCTGCAGCTCGGCCTTGGCAGCGGCATTGCTCGCCGCAGGCTTCTTGTCTTCAGCCGGGGCCTTGTCTTCTTTCTTGTCTTCTTTCTTCTCGGGGCCCTTGGCCACCTCGGGCTTTTTTTCGGGCTTCTTGATCTCCACCGGCATCATCGCTTTGACGAAGCGGTCGGGCAGCTCGTCGAGCGAGAGCTCGCGTTCCTCCGGCATCGGCTGGCAGGCGATGTATGTCGCTCCGGTGAAGTGGAGGAACATCGACGCCGACAGGATCATGAAGAAGAACTGATCGACCTGGGAGAAGAAGTTGCCGCGCACGTTCGGCGGGAGCTCGATCTTCGGAGGCTCTGGCGGGGGCGTGACGAACTGGAACAGCATCGACACTTCACCGAGCGCGACGCGGCCTTTCGAAGCGTCGGTCAGCAGCAACACGAAGTCCGCCCCGCGCGGCTTGGCGAGGCCTTGCTGCTGCAGCTGCTGGAGCGAGAGCTCGGAGCCGTTGACGTTGACCTTGCCCTCCATGCCCGAGCGGAAAACGAGGCTGTACTGACCGGCCTTGTCGACCTCGAAGATCTGGAACGACGGCGGCAGATTCGACACCGGCACGACGAAGGTGTTCTTCGCGTCTTGGCCGACGGTGATGTTGAAGCGACGCTTGAGCGTGCGGTCTTCGGTGATCTTGCTGCCTTGGATCAACGCGACCCGCAGTTTTTTCACGCCCGTGGTGCTGGTAGCCATGATGCCCTCTTCGACAACCCCGCCCGCGCTCAGTTCCCAACTGCCTCGAGACGCTTCGAAAGTCCCGGAGGTGTAGCCCCGATCGACGGGCACCTCAAGGTTCTCGACACGGAAGTCGGAAAACTCAACGCAGCTTCAAAACACTGCGGCGTCAGAACACGTCTTTTTCGACGCTCTTCTCGACCTTGGGAATGAACGTCTCGGCGCGGTTGAGCTCGTCGAAGTTCAGGGTGGACCGCTGGAGGATGTAGAACGCCTGCGGCTTCTGGATGCGGCCTTCGACGGTGATGGCGTCGAGCCGAATGACCTTCTTCTTCTTACCGCTGTCTTGGGCGAAGCCCGCCAGGCTGCCCAACAGAACCACCGCCATTGCGAATCGGGTCATTTCTCGTCACCTCCCAGTTTGCCGCCCTTGGGTGCAGGAGCGGGTTTGGCTGGTGCTTCGTCGGTGTCAGACAGCTTACTCGGAGCGGGAGCGGCCTTGGGCGCGGCCGCTTCTTCGGCCGCCTTCTTCTTCGCGTCTTCGTCGGCTTTCTTCGCCTGGTCGGCCTTCTTGAGCTGATCTTTCTTCTCTCGCTCGCGGCGGCGCTCTTCTTTGTCGATCGCCTTGGTCGCGTCCTTCAAATACTGCTCGACGCGGTCGTCGCGGCCGCCCTTGTCTTTGTACTGGTTGAAGAACGAGATCGCCGTGCGGTACCGCTCGATCGCGTCCATTCCGGGAACGTCGGAGTCGAGGTGGGTGATGCCGAGGTTGAAGTACACGTCGAGGTAGTCGGGCTTCGCCTTTTGCACCGTCTGGTATTCGGCGATGGCCTTCGGCAGCTGCTGAAGCCCCCGGTACGCGTTGCCCAAGTTGAGGTGGGCGAGCGTGAAGTCGGGCGCTGCGGCCACCGCGGCTTCGAGCTCGCGCACCGCGGCCTCGTAGTCTTGCGCCTCGTTCAGCAGCGCGCCGAAGTTGTTTCGCGCCTCGGCGTTGTCGGGCTTGAGACCAGCGGCAGTCTTGAATGACTCGAGCGCCTGCGGCTTTTGCTTCAGCGCCAGCAGCACCAGACCCATGGCGTTGTGGGTGGCGGCGTCGTTGGCATCGATGGCGCGGGCGTTCTCCAGCACGAGGCGGGCGAGCTCGGCCTTCGATTCCTTGAAATATACCTGCGCCAACAGCTGCATCGCGCGAACGTTGCGCTCTTCGGCTTTCAGCACCTTCTTCGCTTCGGTGGCGGCGGCGTCGAGCTTGCCCTGCTGCAGAAGCGCGTAGACGAGCGCGTTGCGGGGCGCGACGGCGGCGGGCGCCTGGGCGATGGCGTTGCGCGTCTCGGTGTCGGCCTGGCTGCAGCGCTTGGTGCGGCACAGCAGGCGTGCCAGCGCGTCCCACGAGCTGGTGTTGGCGGAGTCGATGGCGATGCCGCGGCGGTACTGCGCCTCGGCCTCGCGGAGGTCTCCGCGCCGCTC
>JAEUJT010000366.1 GCA_016793525.1 Archangium sp.
GCGCGGGCGCCGGCCCCGTGACGCACTGACGCAAGAACGTGCAACGCCGGTGCGGTGCGCTACACCCAGGCCCGTGACAGCTCAGCGTTCTCTCGGCGTGTGGTCTGGCGTTGGCCTCGTCATCGCCAACATGGTCGGGGCCGGCGTCTTCCTCTCCACGGGGTTCATGGCGCAGAGCATGGGGCCGGGAACCATTCTCCTCGCGTGGGCTGTGGGCGCGGTGTTGGCGCTTTCGGGCGCACGTGCGTACGCCGAGGTGGCTCGCCTCGTTCCGCATGGAGGCGGCGAGTACCGCTACCTCTCCACACTCTGGCACTCCTCGCTGGGGTACCTCGCCGGGTGGGCGTCGCTGCTGGTCGGCTTCTCTGCGCCCATCGCCCTCGACGCGCTCGCCGCCGGAGCCTTCGCCCACGCCGTCGTGCCCGCGCTCGACCCGAAGCTCGTGGCCACCGTGCTGGTGGTGGGGCTCACCGGTCTCCACGCCGTCGGCTTGACAGTGTCTACTCAGGTGCAGAACGCGTTGGTCGCCATCAAGGTGTTGCTGCTGCTGGCTTTTGTCGGCGTGGGCGTCGCGCTGGGCACGTTGGCGTGGCCCTCGTGGCAACCGGCCGACCCGTCAGGTGAGTCGTTGAGCGGCTTCGCCAACAGCCTCTTCTACATCGCCTTCGCCTTCTCCGGCTGGAACGCCGCGGTGTACGCCGCCGACGACTTCGAAGACGCCCCGCGCCAGGTGCCGCGCGCGATGTTGTGGGGCTGCGCGGTGGTGGCCGTGCTGTACCTCGTCGTGAACTTCATCTTCGTCGCCAACCTCACTCCGGCCGAGGGCAGCGTGGTGTTCGGCTACGACGACTTCACCTCGCTCAAGGGCGAAGGCGCCCACGTCACGCTCGGCCAGGCGGTGATGGCGCGGCTCGCGGGCCCAACGGCGGGCACCGTGATGAGCGCGGTGATGGTGGTGCTCTTCGTGTCGGCCATGAGCGCGATGACCATGGTCGGCCCGCGCGTGTACGCGGCCATGGCGCGCGATGGGTTCTTGCCGTCGAGGCTCGCCGGAAACGACGGAGAGGCGCCGCGCGGCGCCGTGGTGCTCCAAGGCGTGTTGGCGCTGGTCGTGCTGTACACGCACTCGCTGCGCTCGGTGCTGGCCAACGTCGGCGCGGTGCTGGTGGTGTTCGCCGCCTTGACAGTGTCAGGTCTCTTCGTGCGCAAGCTCCGCGCTGTCGATGCCGCGTCCACGCCTTCGGCCGGGAGCCTCGTCGCGGCCGCGGTGTATGTCGGCTCCGCGGTGATGATGGTGTACTTCGGCTTCCGCTCGAACCCGTCGATGTTGGCGTGGGTCGGCGCGGTGGCGGTGGTGGGGTTGGTGGCGTGGGGCCTGACGTCGTCTCGCCGTCGAAAGGTGGCTGCACCATGAACCGCTTGGGCCGCTACGAGCTGCTGGAGAAGCTGGGCGAAGGCGGCATGGGTGCGGTGTGGCTCGGCCGGCTCACGGGGGAAGGCGGCTTCGAGAAGTTGTGCATTCTCAAGACGGTGCTGCCCTCCATCGCGAGCGACGCACAGTTCGTGTCGCGTTTTCTCCACGAGGGCCGGGTGCTGACGCAGCTGCAGCACGCCAACATCGCGCAGGTGTTCGACATGGGCCGCGAGGGCGACACGCTGTATCTCGCGCTCGAATACGTGCCGGGCGTCGACCTGGCGCGCCTGCACCAGCACGTGCGTGAGGCAGGCCAGACGTTCCCGGTGCCGGCCGCGTTGTATCTCGTGCAGCAAATGGCTGAAGGGCTCGGCTTCGCCCACCGCAAGCGCGCGACCGACGGCTCGCCGCTCCACATCGTGCACCGCGACGTGTCGCCGCAGAACGTGATGGTCTCGTACGACGGCGAGGTGAAGGTCATCGACTTCGGCATCGCCAAGTCGCAGGCCCGCAGCCACGCCACTGCCTCCGCGAGCGTGATGGGCAAGCTCGGCTACATGGCGCCCGAGCAAGCGCGCGGAGAGCCCGTCGACGCCCGGGCCGACCAGTACGCCGCCGCGGTGGTGTTGTGGGAGGCGCTCGCCAACGAGTCCTTCATTCCACGCGGCACAATGACCGAGATGGTGGTCGCCATGGCCAACCCCAAAGCGCGCCCACTCACGCCGCTGCGGTCCGACGTGCCGGCTTCGCTCGAGGCGGTGATTCTGAAGGCGCTCTCCGCGTCGCCCGACGCGCGCTACGCCACCACCGACGACTTCGCCTCGGCGCTGATGAACGAGCTGCTGCGCCTCTCCGGTTTGCCGACCAAGCTGCAGGTCGGAGAGTGGGTGCGCGCGACCTGCCCGAAGGAGTTCACCGCGAATCAGGCGCTGCTCACCCGAGTCTCCACGACGAAGCCGACCGAGGTGCCGATGGACCGCACGCTCGTGCGCACGCCCACGGTGGCCCCCGGGCCGTCCACCGCCGACGTCGCTGCGTTGGCGGTGCCGCGCTCCAAGCTCCCTATCGCTGCGCTGGCGATTGGCGGCGTGCTGGTGCTCGGCGCGGCGTTGGCGTGGTTCGGGTTGCGCAGCGAGGCTCCGTCGCAGGTACCGCTACCTCCTCCCGTGGCACAGCCGGTCGTGCCATCGCCTCCACCCCCACCGCTCATCGCCGCGCCGCGCGTGGCCGAGGTTTTCACTGACAAGGGTGCGACGTTCGTTCGCGCGGGCCGGAGCGATGGGC
>JAEUJT010000388.1 GCA_016793525.1 Archangium sp.
GCGCCGACCCCTGCGCCCGACGCGCCCGGTCCCAAGCGCCGCCGCCGCCGCCGTCGTGGTGCGGGTGGGCGTGCCGACGGGGCTGTGGAGACGAATGGGGCCGCCTCCGCGTCTGGCGAAGGCGCTCAGGAGCGGTCAGAGGCCCCGATGCCGCCCGCGGTCGACGCTCCAGCGGTCAACGGAAGCACTCGACCCGAGGGGCAGGTCGAATAGACCGGCGGAAACCTCAAACACCGGGTGGACTCGCCCCAACACCCGCTCGCGCTCCCGAAACCCGACCCTTCCCAAGCTTTCGTCTTCGCTTTTCAGTGATTTACGCGTCGGCCGTCGCGCATGTGAGCGGCGAGGCGGAAGGCCAGCTCCAGTGATTGCCGGTAGTTGAGGCGGGGATCGCAGGCGGTAGCGTAGTTCCGGTCGAGGTCGCTCTCTGTCAGCCCGCCGCCGATGCACTCGGTCACGTCTTCTCCGGTGAGCTCGAGGTGTACGCCGCCCAGTCGGGTGCCGCTCGCGCGGTGCACGTCGAAGCACGTAGCCACCTCGGAGAAGATGTCTGCGGTGTCTCTCGTCTTCAGCCCGCTGGGGGTCGCGTGGGTGTTGCCGTGCATCGGGTCGCACACCCACAAGACTTTCGCTCCGGCAGAACGCACGGCCTCGGCGAGCTTCGGCAGCACCCGCTGCACGTTGGCGGCGCCGAAGCGGGTGATCAACACCATGCGCCCCGCCTCGTTCTCGGGGTTGAGGGTGTCGAGGAGCCTCCGCAGCTCGTCGGGCGTCGTGGAGGGGCCCAGCTTCAGGCCGAGCGGGTTGGTGATGCCGCGGAAGAAGGCGATGTGGGCGCCGTCGAGCGCGCGGGTTCGTTCGCCGATCCACGGGAGGTGGGCGGTGAGGCAGTAGTGTCCTTCTCGCCGCGGCACGGTGCGGGTGTTGGCCGCCTCGTAGTGGAGGTTGAGCCCTTCGTGGCTGGTGAAGAACTCCACGCGAGACAGGTCATCGATGCTCGTCTCGCCAAGGGCCTCGACGAACCGGAGCGCCTCGCCCAGCCGCCCGGTCGTTCGCTGGTACTCCGCGCGCAAGTCAGGCGGGAGATCGGCGCGCTCGAAGAACGATAGATCCCAATTCTCCGGGTGATGCATGTCGGCGAACCCACCGTCGACGAGCGAGCGCACGAAGTTCAACGTCATCGCCGCGTGGTGGTGCCCCGACAGCAACAGCTCGGGGTCTGGGGCGCGGGCACGGGCTTCGAAAGCCGGTCGGTTGACGAGATCGCCCATGTAGCTGGGGAGCTCGACGCCGCCCTGCACCTCGGTCGGCTTGGATCGCGGCTTCGCATACTGGCCAGCGAAGCGGCCGATGCGCACCACGGGCACGTGCGCCGCGTCGATGAGCACGATCGACATCTGCAGCAAGATCTTCAGCTTGTTGGCGATGCCCGCGCTGGTGCAGTCGGTGAACGTCTCGGCGCAGTCACCGCCCTGGAGCACGAAGCGCGTGCCTTCTTGGGCCTCGGCGAGCTGCTGCTTGAGCCGCTCGATCTCCCACGAGGTGACCAGCGGGGGCAGCGCCGCCAGCCTCCGCGCCGCGTCGTCGAGGGCGGCCGGGTCGGGGTAGGCGATTGGCTGGGCGTTGGGCGCCGTGCGCCAGGCGTCGACGGACCAAGGCTTCATGGCTCACCCGTGTCGCACGACGTCTTGGAGAATCGCATCACTTTCTTTCTTCGCCCAGGTGGCGAAGTTCTCCATGAACGACGCCACCTCGCGGAAGCGGGTGATGAGCGCATCTCGCTGCCCGGTCGACACCGCGTCAGCCAGTCGCTTCGCTTCTTCGGCGAAGCGCTGCGAGACCTCTCCGCTCCGCGGGTTCACTGTGAGAATGTCGGCGTAGAGCTCGGGCCGCTGCGAGAACATGCGGCCGATGAGCGCGAGCTCGGTACGGTAGATAGGGCTCGCGAACTGGAGCGACCGGGTGAGCGGCGCGCCGAGCCGCTCGAGCACCGAGCCCAGCACCAGCGTCTTCTCGTGCACCAGCACCTGAATGAGCGCCATGTGCTCGTCGTGCTCATCGGCGGAGGCTTCGATGATCTCCGCGCCGAACGCCTCGAACAGCCTGCGCACCCGCTCGAGGCCCGCCTCGCCGCGCCCGTGGCAGAGCACCACCTTCTGGCGGTCGAAGTCGTTGCCGCTGGGCCCAAACATCGGGTGCGTGCCCACCACGTCGACGCCCGGAGGCGCGTGCGCGAGCATCGCTTCAAGCGGCGCGGCCTTGATCGAGGTCACGTCGATGAGGCAGGCGCCTTTCCGCACGTGGGGCGCGACGGCTTTGATCACCTCCACCGTGTCGGCGATGGGCACCGCGATGACGACGAGATCGTGCCGGCTGGCAACCTCCGCAGCCGGGGCGCCGACGCCGAGGCCCATGGTCTCCACCGCGTGGCCGGCCGACATGAACACCCGCGCGAGGAACGCGCCCATGCCCGCGGTGCCGCCGATGATGCCGATGGAGAAGTGCTGCGCCCGCGCCGCGAACACCGTGCGCTGCAGGGCACGCGAGGTGGAGAACAGGCTGCGAAAGAGATCGCGCACGATGTCGGGCGCCAGCCTCACCGTCATCGCGAGCTCGAGCAGCTCGTCGAGGTGCGCGCCTTCACGCTCGCGGTCGAACGACGGGGCGCCCGAGGCCGCCTTGATCTCCGCCACCTGGCGCACGAGATCCATCCGCTTGCCGAGGAGGGTGATGAGATCGCGATCGACCGACGAGAGCGCGTCGCGCAGCGCTTTGAGCGGAGCAGAGGCCATGGCCCTCGAGGGTAGGCGAAAGGTGCTGGCGTGCACGGGGGAATTCAGCGCATGAAGCACGCATGAGCGCCTTCTGGTTGGCGTTGGCGTCGGGCGCCGCGCATGCGGGGTGGAACGCGCTCGCCAAGTCGGCAGGCTCGGAGCGCGCGGTCCCCGTTGCCGCGCTCAGCGTCGCGTGGGTGGCTTCCCTGATGGTTGCGGCGGTGATGCCGGGCGCACACCTGGAGCTCGGGAGCTGGCCGTGGCTGGTGCTCGCGGGGGGCGGCGAGGCCGCGTACGTGGTGTGCCTCGGGCTGGCGTACCGGCACGGCGATCTCGCGCTCACGTATTCGCTCACCCGGGCCTCGGCGCTCGTTTTCATTTGGCCGCTGTCGTGGCTCGCCTTCTCGGTAGCGCCGACGGGCCTGGCGTTGGTGGCGACGGCGTTGGTCGCGCTCGGCATCGCCCTGGTTCGGAAGCCGGCGAGCGGGACGAGTCGGTGGCACCCGGGGTGGACGCTGGCCACCGGGGCGTCGGTGGCGCTCTACCACACGGGCTACAAGGGCTCGCTCGAGGGCGGCACCTCGGAGCTCATCGCCTTCATCTGCGCCATCGCCTTGGCCTTGCCGTTGATCGCCGTCTTCATCGGTCGCGAGGCGCGCCGCCAGGTTCCGGCGGTGCTGCGACAGCCGCGGGTCCTCGCCGCTGGCCTTTTGTGCGGCACCTCGTTTGTGCTGATGCTCTTCGCCCTGGCCAACGCGGAGTCGGGCCGCATTCTCGGTGTGCGCAACGCCTCGGTCGGTATCGCGGTGGTGCTGGCGCTGCTCCTCGGGGAGCGGCTGTCGGCGCGGCAGTGGCTCGGTCTGGCGGTGATGAGCGCGGGTGTGGTGCTCTTCGCGTTCGCCGGCTGAGCTACAGGTTGAGCACCAGGTACTTGAGTACCTTCGACACGTCGTCGGTCGGCTGCGCGATGTTGTGAAACGAGGTGTACACGACGTAGCCGCCGCGCTCGGACGGAGGCGTGAGCTTGAAGCTCACCGCGAGCGGCACCCGCTGGAGCGTCGTGCCCGGTGCGCTGCACGAGGTATTCGCCGTCGGGCACCGAATGGCGGTGGGGGCTTCGATCAGCACCTGAACGTCAGCCGCTACGCGCTGAATCAACCCCCAGTGGAGCGACTGCGCGCCCGGCTGCGTCGGGAACGCGATGGGAATCGTGCTGCGCCCGACGAAGGCCGCGAGCTGCGGGTTGACGATGGTGCTGGTGATGGTCTGCGGCGCGTAGCCCATGAACTGGTTTGCATCTTGGGGCGTGGCGACCGTCGACGCGGAGTTGAGCGCAGGGGTGATCTTCCCCGGGAACGCCAGCACCGGAAACACGATGGCCCAGTCGGACCCGTAGAGCGAGCCGCCGCTCTGCACGTACGCGGTGAGGTTGGAGACGATGGTCTGCGCGTCGGGGCCCAGGTCGATGACCGAGCCTCCCGAGCGTTTGGCGGCGGCGCAGTTGAGGAAGATGAGGTCGTACGTCTTCATCTTCTGCAGGTCCTTCAAGAAGGGCGCGGCCGAGGCGGCCCAGTTGCCGGTCTCTCCGTTGAAGGTGTCGAACTGCAGCTGCAGGCCGGTGAGCAGATCTCCGATGTTGTCTCCCGCGCCGGAGATCACCGCGATGCGCGTGTCGAGCTGCGCCACGCAGAGCTGATCGTCGGGAATCGCCGTCGTCTGCCCAGCGGTGACGGTCACCGGTGTATCGCGGGTGAAGGCGCCGAGCGCGGCGTGCACGGTGCGCGCTCCAGCGGGAACGTCGGCCAGCGTGAAGCGACCCTCGGTGTCGGAGACGACGCTCTTCGAGAACGGTTGGCCGTTGCA
>JAEUJT010000402.1 GCA_016793525.1 Archangium sp.
CCGACGCGATGAAGGCCCGCGGCACCGACGTTCGCGTCGTCAAAGACACCAAGGTCAACGACACCATCACCACCAAAGATGCGCGCGGCGTCTCCGTCACCCACGACCTGGCGACGCCAGAGGGGGCGATGTCGTTCGCGCTTACCCTCGGCCTCCCGTCTGAGCAGACCCAGAAGATCGCCAACGTGCTGACCAACCTGGCCGGCACCGACATTCGCGACGAAGTGGCGCAGATGGCGCAGATGTGGGCTGTGGCCGAACGCGGCGGGCAGGCCCCCTCGCGCCTGGTGCTGTCGGGTCACCACGTCGGCTCCGCGGTGTACGGCGAAGAGAACGGCCGCCTCGAGTGGCCGCTCCTCGCCGGCCTGGCCGAGGCCATGCCCCGCGGCGCGCGCAGCGTCGAAGATCTCCTCATCGCAGCCTGCTATTCCGGCGGCGAGTCGAGCATGGAGAAGTACCAGGCCATGTTCCCCAACCTGAAAACGGCTGTGGCGTACGCCGGCAGCTCCCCAGGCGCCGCGTCGGGCGCCACCGTGCACCAGCAGCGCTGGGAAAAGGCCACCCGCGGCGCGCGAGACGACATTCAGCGCACCATCTTCGATAACTCGCGCAAAGGCGAAAACGTCACCGTGTGGACCAAGGCGCACGGCTACCAGAGCAACCAAGCGCCGCGGAGCATCGAAGACCTCCGCACCGATCAGCAGCGTGGCCAGAGTACGTTCAACGACGCATTCAACGGCGCGCCCATCGCCAGCTCGCAGAGCGGCCCGGTGCGCGACTTCTACAACGCCACCCAGCGGCTCATTCAGAACCCCACCACCCCGGCTGAAGAACGCGTCTCCCTCGAGGCCGTGCGCGATCAGACCATTCGCCTGCTGTACTACGCGCCGGTATCGAAGCGCTTCGGTGAGGTCTACGGCGCCAAGGCCACCCAGGCGTTCACGGCGCTGGGCTTGCCCGCGCCCGACTTCAAGACGCTCTCGCGCGCCGACGCGTTGACGGCCATCAAGTCGTTCCAAGACGCGCTCGCCGCCGCGCCACCGCCTCCTCCGGCCGCCGCCTCGAGCTTCGCGGGCACCCTCGAGCAGTTCAAGGCGCTCGACCCGAAGCTCATTCCCGATACGTGGGTGTGAGCGGCGTCACCGGCTGAGCGCAGCGACCAGCCACTCGGCGATGACGTCGGCCGCCTCGTTGAGGCGCCGCCCGGCCAAGCCATGGCCTGACTGTGGCACCACGTGCAGCGACACGTTCGCTTTCTTCGTCACGCACGCCTTGAGCACCTTCAACGGCCCGAGCGGGTCAGCTTCGTTCTGCACCACCAACGTCGGGCAGCGGAGCGCACGGAGCGCGGCCTCGTCGTCCGGCCGGCGCGTCCCCGGGGGACGAATGGGGAACCCCACCAGCACCACCGCCCGCGCGCCGTGGGCCACGGCGTAGCGCGCCGCCACCCGCCCACCGAACGAGCGCCCGACCAGAAACGATTCGGCCGTCACCACGCCGAAGAGCGCCGCTTGCTCGCGTGCCAACCCCGGCGACGGGCGCCCGCGCGGGAGGGCCATTCGAAGGCCTGACAGCCCGCGCTCCTCAAGGGCGGCGGCGATTCGAAGCAGCACCGGTTGATTCGCTGAGCCGTTGAAGCCAGGCAGCAGCACTCCATGGGGCGCCACCTCATTTCGCGCGCTGCGCATGGAACCGCCTCATGTCATAGTCCCGCCGCCCGTGAGTGAGCAGCCGCGCATTCTCTACTGCTGTTTCGACGTGGTCCCGGGCCCCTCGGCCGTGTCGCGCCGCCTCACCGAATACATCAAGGGGGTCGGCCAGCGCTTCCAGGTGGTGGTGCTGTCCTTGAAGACGGCCGACAACTCCCACATTCAGAAGTACCACGGAGCGCGGCTGCTCCGGGTGCCGGTGGGGGCTGGAGACCTCCCCGCGCAGGCCCAGGCCTTCGATCGCGCGGTGCGGCGCCAGCTCGAGAGCGAAGAGTACGTGCTGGCCCATGTGTTCGACCCCTTCGGCGGTGCCCCCATCGTCGAGCGCGCGGCCGAGCTCGGGTACTCGGTGGTGTACGACGCCTGCACCTTCCCCTCGCTCGACTTGGCCATGTCGGAGCCCGCGCTCGACCCGGCCTTCCTCGCCTCGGTGCGCGAGAAAGAGGCGCAGTGCATCGCCGGAGCGCAGCGCATCGTCACCGGGAGCGAGTTGGCCCGGCGCGCACTGGTCACCCGCGGCGCTCAGCCGAGCAACGTGAAGGTGCTCCGCGCGCCCATCGATCGCGCCCCCTTCACCTCCGAGGTCATGGGCCCGCCCAATTCAACGCCGATGACGTTGATGCACCTGGGCAGCGTGCACCCGTGGACCGGGCTCGATCGGGTCATCGACGCCATGGCGCAGATCCGCACCACCGTCGACGTGCGGTTGAAGGTGGTGGGCGAGCTGTCTCCGGAGGTGGGCCCATCGCTCCGGGCGCGCATCGATGCGCACGGCTTGGCCGAGCGCGTCGAGATTCAGCCGCCGGTCGCACACGAAGACATTTTCAAGGTGCTTGCCTCGGCCGACGTCGGGCTGCTCAGCCTCGCCGACGTCGAGCGCAACCGGCTCGCTGGAGGGCCCCTCGCCCGCCTGGGTGAATACCTCGCGGCGGGTCGCCCGGTGTTGGCGGCTGATCTCCCGCTGGCCCGCGAGCTGGCGCCTCCGGGCGCCACGGTGTTCTACGATGCCTCGGCCACCGCGAATCTCGCCGACGTCGTGGCCGCGCTGGCGAACGACGCGCAACGCCGGGTCGCGTTGGGCGCCGCCGCGCGAATGGCCTCTTCGCTGTGGGACGCCGGAGACGCCAGCCGCTCGCTGTTGGGCTACCTCGCCGAGCTCATCGGCGCCGGCTCCGACGAGGTGCTCGAGGTCGACTCCAACGACATCACCCAGTCCGGCCAGGCGCTCGACGATCGCGAGCCGACCCAGGGCGGCGCGGCGCCCTTCCGCAGCACCGACTCGGCCATCTCCGGCAGTGGGCCGAGCAAGGTGAAGACCGACCCGGCGATTCGCACCTCATCGGACTCGTCGACCGACGCCAACGCCCATGCTGGGCCGCCGCCGATCATGGGCGTGCCGCTGCGCGAGAACACGCCGCCCCCGCTCGTTTCGTCGCCAAGCGGACTGCACCATGCGCCGAGCGAGGGGAGTCGCAGTGCCGATGGCCTTCCGCCGCCGCTGGCCACGTCTCCGAGCGCGGTGTTCCGCGCGCCCGACAGCCTTCCACCGCCTCTCGTCACATCGCCGAGCGCGGTGCTCAGGGCGCCGAACTCGGTGCCGCCTCCCCTGCCCACTCGGCCGGCCTCGGGGAGCTCCACCGCCCACGTCCCCTCGGCGTCGGCGGCCAGCGGGGTGTTTCCCGTTCCCTCAGCGCCATCGGGCGTCATGCGCACCGCGCCGCCACCGCTGCCCTCGTCGAGCGGGAGCGCGATCGTCGCGACGCCCAGTCGACCGTTGCCCGTGATCGCCGCGCCGCCAGTGCCCGCGCTGGAAGAGCCCGCGCCGGAACCGGAGCCGCTCGAAGAAGCCGACGTGCATGCGGTCGAGGCCGCGAATACCGCCACACCGCCCACGTCTGCGCTCGACCCTTGGTTCGCGCAACTGGTGCACGGGTATTGCCCGCCCGAAGCGCATTCCTTCGCGCGCCATGTGCCGCCGACCACGATGCCTGGCAAGTCGTAATACCGGGCTGTAGCGCGTTCGCGTTTCCCCCAAAACGACGGCGTCTCGGTATAGCGTACGCGTGCCCATGGAACGCCGCGTTCTCATCGTCGAAAGCCAGAATGACTTCGCCCTCACCATGGCCTCGGTGCTCAAGAGCGCCGGGTTCTCCGCGACCATGGCCGGCAACGCGAGCGACGCGCAGCGCGAGCTCGAGAAGCGCCGGCCCGACTTCGTGGTGTTGCGCGCTGAGCTGCCTGATCAGAGCGGCTTCGTGCTCTGCGGCACCATTCGCAAAGGCAAGTTCGGGCCGAACCTGCCCGTCATCCTCCTGTCCTCTGACGTCGGCGCCGAGGCGCTGCAGCAGCACGCTGCCACGCCCAACGCGGCCAACGCCTACCTCGCGATTCCCTTCGAAATGGGAGAGCTCACCCGCTTGAGCCAAGCCCTCGTGCCCCCTGGAAGCAGCCTGCCCGACGCCGACGACGTCGACGCGTCGCTCGACAACGCGCTCAGCGGCGCCCCTCCAGTCGAGGGCGCCAACCCGGCCGCCGCGCCGCCCCCGCTGCGAACCGCCGGGGGGCCGCCGCGCCTCCCCCGCCGCGAGCGACGCAGCGCGCTGACCGACGAAGACAAGTCGTTCCTCGATCGGGCCTTCGCCTCCATCGCCGACCGCAAGGCCGAGCTGCTCGCCGAGTCGAAAGAGCTCCGCCGCGCCGCGCCCCGCCGCGACATGATGGGCACGCCGGAGGCGAAGATTCAGATCCTCCGAGACGAGCTGAAGATTCGCGAGGCGCAGATCGCGCGCATCTCCGAGATCTGGAACGTGCGCGAGCGCGAGCTGCTCACCGTCGAAGATCGGGTGCAGGAAAAAGACGTCGAGGTCCAAGGCGTCAAGATGCAGCTCGACGACTTCACCCGCCGGCTCAACGAAGCCCAGAACACGCTCGTCGAGAAAGAGCGCGAGCACGGCCGGCAGGTCGAAGATCTGCTGCTCCAGAAGTTCATCGGTGAGAAAGAAGTCATCGAAGTCGTCTCGGCCAAAGAGAAAGACATCAACGGCCTGCGGCGCGAGCTGAACAACAAAGACGAAGAGCTGACCCGGCGCACCGGCGAGCTCGACCAGCAGCGCAAAGAGTTCGAGCAGCTCGAGAAAGACTTCCAGCTCGCGACCCTCGAGTTCGAGGTGAAAGAGAAGCAGCTCCACGACGCCATCACCGGCCACACGACGGAGATCGCCGAGCAGAAGAGCGCCATTGAAGGCCTCACCAGCCAACTCGAGGGCACGGTCGCCGAGCGCAACGCGAAGTACGCCGACTACGACGGCCAGGTCGCCGCGCTGACCCAGACCCTGCAGCAGACGCAGGTCGAGCGCGACACGAAGGTCGGAGAGCTCGAAAGCTCGCTCCGCCTCGCCACCGAGCGCGGCGATCGCGGTGAAGCCGAAGTCGCGCGTCTCGAGGGAGAGCTCGCCGACTCCAAGTCGAAGTCCGCCGAGGCCATCGGTTCTCGCGACGGCGAGATCGCCACGTTGCAGACGCAGCTCCAGGCGCTGGGCGAAGAGAAGGCCGAGTCCGAGGCCGAGCTCAACGAGAAGGTCGCGCAGCGCGAAGGCCGCATCTCGGCCCTCGAGACCGAGCTGGCCGAAACCGTCGAGCGCAAAGATCGCACCGAGGCCGAGCTGCAGTCGCAGATCCAGGAGCGGCTCGAGAAGATCGGCGAGCTCGAGGGCGAAGTCGAAGCCGTCAAGAGCGCCATGGCCGACCGCGAGGCCGAGCTCATGTCCGAGCTCGGAGATCTCGGCGCGGCGAAAGATCAGCTCGAAGAGAACCTCACGGCGCAGCTCGGCGCGGCCAACGCCGCCATTACGCTCCACCTCACCCGCATCGGCGAGCTCGAGGGCGAAAACGACGCGCGGCAGCAGGCCATCGACGGGCTCGAGAAAGATCGCGCCGAGCGCGACGCGAACATCCTCGACCTCGAGACCAAGCTCGGCACCACCACCCAGAACCTCGCCGACCGCGACGGTGAAGTGGCCGCGCTCAAGGAGACCCTCGAGGCGCGCAACGCCGAGGTCGAGACGCTCCAGGGCACGCTCGGCGCGCGCGACGAGAGCATCGCCAAGCTCACCGGCACGCTCGACGCGACGCAGATCACCCTCAGCTCGACCCAGCAGCAGCTGAGCGAGACGCAGGGCGAGCTCGAGGCGATGACCTCGGAGCAGGCCCACACCTCGGAGCAGCTGCAGACCTCCCAGACCGAGCTGGCCGCGGTGCGCACGGAGCGCGACGAGCGCAACAAAGAGCTCAGCGCCGCGCGCAACGAGATTCAGCGGGTCAGTGGCCTCCTCCGCCAGACCGAGACCGCGAAGGTGCAGCTCGAAGAGACGCTCAACGCCGAGCTCGGCCAAGTGCGCGCCCAGTTGTCGGAGACCACCGGCAACTACGAGGCCCTCACCGCCGAGCACCAGACGCTCACCGGCGAGCGCGACGAGCTGTCGGAGCGGCTCGAGGCCACCACGACCGACCTCGCCACCACCAAGCAGGCCCTGGGCGAGCGCGTGTCTGAAGTGACGCAGCTCAGCGCCCAGCTGGCCCACGCCGAAGACACCAAGGCCAACCTCGACGAGCGCATCGCGACCCTCACCGAAGAATCGCAGCGCCGCGAAGAGCTGCTCCAGAACGACCTCGCCAACAAGTCGAAGGAGCTCGCCGACACCATTCGCAAGCTCACCACCCTCCAGCAGGAGAAGGTGCGGCAGATCGACATGCTGACGCGCGACGTCAACGGCAAGACGGAGCAGGTGAAGAGCCTCGAGCTCAAGCTCAAGTCGGTCTTCGACGAATCGAAGAAGAAGATCGACGAGCTCGGCCAGCGCGTGACGACCGTTTCAGGAGAACTCGAGGGCACGAAGAAAGAGCTCGCCGAGCGCTCCGCCGCGCTGGAAAAGGCGGCCGAGTCGAGCAAGGCGCTGGCGCAGGAGCGCGACCAGGTCAAAGCCCAGGCGCAGTCGCAGCTGCAGCAGGCGAACGCCCGAATTCAAGAGGCGAACAACGCGGTCACCCAGGAGCGCGCCACCTCGAAGAAGGCCGCTGACGAGAGCGCCCAGAAGGTGCAGCAGGCCAACGCGCGCATCGCCCAAGTGCAACAAGAGGCCCAGACCAAGGGCCTGGAGATGGAGAACCGCCTCAAGGAGGCGCAGAACCAGCTCGCCACCCGCCAGCGCCGCATTACCGAGCTTGAGCAGGCCATGGAGGGCGCCAACGCCACGCGCAGCCGCGCCGAGAAGGAGCTCCAGGCGAAGGCCGCGGCGTCAGAGCAGAAGGCGAACGAGGCCTTGGCCAAGCTGCAGGGCGCGATGGCCGACCGCAAGGCGCTCGACGGCAAACACGCGAAAGACCTCGAAGACGCCACCGCCAAGGGCA
>JAEUJT010000042.1 GCA_016793525.1 Archangium sp.
CGCGCCGGCGTTGAAGGTGCAATCTCCGGTGGCGCGGGCGGTGGCGCGGTCGGGGCGGAGGCTCTGGCGCGGCGCGACCGCCCGGTGGATCCACAAGGAGTCGACCGACCTCGAAGACGACGCGGTGCGGGCGGAGTCGCCGATCCTCCCCCGCTACCCACTTGGGCGGCTGCTCGACTTCCTCGAGCTCCAGCGCGACACCTGGCCGCTGTTGCCCCTCGTGGAGTGCCCGGCGTTGATCATCGGCTCTCCCCGCGAGCACGTGGTCGACTTCAAAGGTGTCGAGCGGTTGCACCAGGCCCTGCCGAAGTCGCGGTTGGTGGTGGCCCAGCGCGGCTTCCACATTCTCCCGCGCGACCGAGACCGAGCGCTCGTGTGTCATGAAGTGTGCGACTTCGTCGACAGCCTCTGAACCTCCCCGATGTGCGGTGTAGGCGTCTGAGGGCCGGTGGCTGGGCTGACGGCCGGGCCGCTACTGTTGCCGCCACCCATGCCGAATCCGTCTCGTCGTCACCTCCTCCGCGGAATGGCCGCGTTCGCCCTCGCGCCCGCCGCTGCGGTGGCCGAACCCATCTCCAACGCGCGCGAAGCCTTCGACGTCGCCCACGTCGAGCTGTTCCTCGCCTCGCTCGACCCGGCGCACGACGGCCTCAAGGTGGCGCAGCTGTCCGACCTGCACATCGGCCACGGCGTTCCCGACGGCCGCATCATTCGCGCGGTGCGGGCGGTGAACGACGCGAAGCCCGACGTGGTGGTGATGACCGGCGACTACGTCACCACCCGGTCTGACCCCGTCTCGCGAGTGAAGGAGCTGCTCTCCCCGCTCGCCGCGCCGTCGTTCGCGGTGCTGGGCAACCACGACCACTGGTCGAACGAGCGCGACATTCGCCTCGGCCTCGAGCGCATGGGCACCGCGGTGCTGCGCAACACGCACACCCGAACGCGCCTGCGCGGCGTCGACTTCTCCATCATCGGCGTCGATGACAGCACCACCCGAAACGACGACGTCTCCGCGGCGTTTCAGGGCGTGTCGAACGGCTCGCGGCTGGTGTTGACCCACACGCCGGCGTGCGCGGGCAAGCTGCCGGCCTGGCTCGACGTGCCGTGCCTCTCGGGCCACACCCACGGCGGGCAGTGGAACATTCCCGGTGTGACGGCGGGCGTCTTCGCGCGCGCGGGCCAGCCCTGGTACCGCGGGCACTACACCGTCAGAGGCAACCAGCTCTACGTCAACCGCGGCTTGGGCTTCGGGCGCGGCACCCGGCTCCCGCGGCTCAACTCCGAGCCCGAGGTGACCATTCTCACCCTGCGTCGCCGCGAGCCGGTGTAGCCGCCTCACTCGAAGTCACGTGCATTCGTTCAGCAGGCGCTTTCCCGGGTGCCTCCGCGGCGGCCCGCACGTCACGACGGAGCCGCCAAGACAGGCCCATCAACACCCGGCTGGCGCAAGCTCCGGCTGCTGCCGGGCATGAACGACAAGGTCGCGTTCGATGGAACCGTGTTTGTCGCCGACAACATGCCGTCGGGGAATGTAGGTCGGCTGGCTCGGCGACGTTCAGGGCAACGTCATCGGGCTCCGCGACGACGCGCGTCGACAACGTGGCGTTGACGGCCCAGCAGGCCGATCAGCTGTACACGAACGAGCGCATTCGCTGCCGCCGACCGTCGTCGCGTGACGACCGTGGCATCAGCCGCGCTCGACCACTACGCAGCTGCGGCCGCTTCGGCCTGAGCCAGCAGACGCTCCGATGACGCGATGAGCGCTGTGACCTGCGCGTGATTCAACTCGGGGCTCGCACGAATCGCGTGGCCCTTGTGGTTGAACATCGCGCCGGAGTGCTGCTCGAGCGCCTCACTCGCAAGCACCGGAGCGATTCGCGCCGCGTACTGCTCTGCGCTCGTCATCACCAAGCCGATCAGCCCCTCGACCAGCCGGTGCTTGAGGCTGCCCTCACCTCCGAGCGCGTTGGCGCGAATGTTCGACTTGATCAGCCCTGGGTTGAGCCCGAAGAAGTTCGCGTTGGGGTAGCGCTGGGCCGAATCGAGCACCAGCGCCTCATTTCCAGCCACCGTGTTCATGTGCGTCGCCATCGCCGTGTAGACCTGCTCGGCGTTGAGATCATCGGCGTCGCCCTTCTGCCCCGTGCCGGGAAACCCCATCACGAAGACCCGTGGCTTCGGAGCCGTCGCCGGCCTCCCCTTCCCCAGTCGAGCACCAAGCTCCCGCACGATCGCCAGCCGGCTCAGGTAGCTGACCGCGAGGTCGCGCTCGATGCCTTCGGCGGTCACTTCGCGTTTGGGTGCAGCGATGATGCCCGTCGTGAGAAT
>JAEUJT010000460.1 GCA_016793525.1 Archangium sp.
CTTCGCCCACGCGGTGCTGTTTGCGGAGCACGGAGGGGCCGAGACCGACCGCGCCGCCGCCCTCGCCGCGGTCGCCAAGCCGAACGTGCGCACCGCCCACGCCGACCTCGCCGCGGTGGTCGACTTTCTCACCGCTGAGCCGACGCAGCAGGCAGCCGCGCGGCAAACGCTGCTCGGCGCCACCACCGAGGGCACCGCCGCGCTGACCCAAGCTGGCAAAGTCCTGTTGGCCGACAAGAAGCTCGATGACGCGTTCAAGAAGCTCTCGAAGGCAGTCGAGCTCAGCCCCAAAAACGTGCGCGCCTTGGTGCTGCTGGGCGAATACTACCTGGAGTTCGAAGACTACGAAAACGCGCTCATGGTGCTGGGCGGGCTGGCAGAACAGCGGTCTCCGGCGCACCCGCAGCGCGTGTTGGGCATGTCGCAGGCGCGCCTCGAGCTGGGCCGCGACGTGAACCTGGCCCTCACCGAGCTCGAATCGCTGCCGAAAAACGCCGCCATTCCCGCGCCGTTCGCCGCGCGCTACGCGCTGCTGCTGGGCCGGGCCCAGGCGGTCAACGGCAAACACGACGACGCGCTGAAGACGCTCACCGACGGGCTGGCGGCGCACGCCCAGCAGCGCTTCGAGTTCACCATGGGCCTGGGCCATGCCTACCGCCTCGCCGGCGCGATGGAGAAGGCGCAGAAGAGCTTCGAAGACGCGCTCAAGCTCGAGCCGAAGCGCGAAGACGCGAAAGAAGCGCTGGGCCGGGTGTTGCTCGCCCGCAGCCGAGAGAAGGAGCTGCTCGAGCGCCTCAAGCCCGAGACCGACGGCAAAAAGGTGGCCCTGGTGCGCGGCATCGCCTTCACGCGGATCAACGACTTCAAGCGCGCGCGCCTCGAGCTGGCCAAGACCCAGGTCGGCGGCAAGTACCCTGCTGAAGCCGCGGTGTACCTGGCCATCGCCGACGCCGCCGAAGAGCAAGGCGACAAGCCGGTGCTGCTGCTGGAGAAGCTCGCGACCCAGACCAAGCGCCACAAGGCGACGGTGCAGGTCGCGCTGGCGCGCGTGTACATTCAGCGCAACCAGCTCGACAAGGCGCGCACCCAGCTCGAAGAAGCCGCCAAAGACGGCGCCGACTACGAGGCCAACACCCAGCTGGGCGAGCTGCTGCTCAACGCCGGCCTGCCCTTCGACGTGGCGCTCGAGCCGCTCCAGCGCGCGGTCGACCGCAACGGCAGCCACGCCCCCGCCCGGCACCTCTTGGCCCGCACCTACCTGTCGATGGGCCGCTTCCCCGACGCGATGAAACAGGTCGAGGTGTGGACGACCGACAACCCAGGCTCCGAGCTCGCCTGGCGCGACATGGCCTTCGTGCAGTTCCGCACCGGCCACGCGAAGGAGGCCGAGGCCGCGCTGGCCAAGGGCCTCCGCGCCGACAGCGACGACATCGAGGGCTGGCGGCTCAAGGCGCAGGTGCTCTTCGCCCGGGGCGACGCGCGCGCGGCCTTCGCTGCGCTCGAGCGCGCCAACAAGCTGAACCCGAAAGACCCCGAGACCTTCTGCGAGATCGGCAACGCCTACGTGCGGCAAGGCAACCTCGACGTGGCCCCCAAGGCGTATGAGGCCGCGCGGAGAGAAGACGCCAAGTCGCTCTGTGGCGGCGTCGGCCCGTTCCACGCCAAGCCGGGCGCGAAGAGCAAGCCGCCCGCGCGAGAGGAAGTGACGCGGCTGGTGAAAAACGCCGTCGATGCATGGGACAAGGGCTTCGCGATGGCGACGCTGGCCCGCGTGCTGCTCGAGGAGCGCGACGTGAAGGGCGCGCTGTCGACCGCCCAAGAAGCCACCACCGTCGCTCCGGGCGCAGCCACGGCGTGGTTCGCGCTGGCCGAAGTCGCGCGCCGCACGAAAAATGACGCCAAGGCCTTCGAGGCCTACGCGAAGACCACCGAGCTCGACGCCTCGTGGTCGACCGCGCGGCTCGCCTACGCCGACGCGCTGCTGAAGCAGGGCGGAGACTCGCTGCCCAAGGCCATGGCCGAATACCAGGCGGTGCTCGGGCTGAGCCAAAACGAGGGCGACTCGACGCGCGCGAAGAAGGCCGTCGCGGCCTTGAAGAAGCAGCTCCGGTGACTTCACCTTCCCAGCCGGTGCCGGTGTTTCGCATCAGCATGGCCAACGCCACGCTGCTGACGGGCATGTACCTGGGCATCGCGGCCGTGGTCGAGGGGCTCCGCCGCGTCACCGGCACGCGCCTGACCGAGCGGGCCTCGCTGGCGATGGAGTCGTTCCCAGCGAGGGCCCTCGAGGCGGTCGGCGCGTACGAGCCGATTCGCGAAGCGTGGCTGAACAACGAGCTCAGCAACCTCCAGGTGCGGCTGATCTACGCGGCCACGGTGGCGGCGATGGTGTTCGCCCTCGGGCTGGCCGTCGGCGCCGTCAGCGCGATGTTCCGTGCGCTCGGGCAGCGGCTGTCGCCGAAGCGCGACGAGGCGTAGGTCACGCTCGGCGGCGTCGAACTTTCGGCGCCACGTACTGGGGTGCGTCTCCCGCGGCGCGGGCCATGACGCAGATGTCGACCACCTTCGGGCCGAAGCGCTCCCACCGGGACTCGCCAGTGCCCTTCACCCGCATGAACTCGTCGCGCGAAGCCGGCAGTGCCGCGGCCAGCCCGTAGAGCGTGGCGTCGTTGAAGATGATGAACGGCGGCACGCCCAGGTCGGCGGCCAGCTCGCGGCGCCACCGCTTCAGGGCCTCGGCCGCCATCGCGCTGTACTGGGTCGGGAGAACGCGCTCGCCCGTCGGCCCGCGCGGCGGAGACGAGGCAGCCTTCTTCACCGCCAGCTTCGGCCCGCTGCACACGTCGCACGAGCCGCAGGACTGCGAAAACGGCACCGCCTCGCCGAAGTAGCGCAGCACGAAGGCCCGACGGCAGCGCTTCACGTACGCGTAGTCGGTCATGCGCTTGAGCAGCAGCATCTGCGCCCGTTCTTGCTCGCGCACGCGGGAGACGTCGACCCCGAGGGTGCTCCACGGCTCGGTCGACAGCGCCGCGATGGTGCGCCCGGAGAACGGCCGCTGCACCGCGACCACCTGGGAGCGCTCGAGCAAGGTCAACGCGTGCCGCAGGCGCTCATCGTCGAGGCCGGTGCGGCGCGAGAGCAGGTACAGCTCAGTGGTGCCCACGCCGCTGGGGAATGTGGTGCGCAGCTCGCGCAGCAGCGTCTTCGCGTCGTCGCTGCGAGGCGCATGCCCCACCGCCGCGGGGAGCAAGGTGAAGCCGTAGCGCCCTTCGCCCCGCCCGCCGCGCGACACCACGCCTTCGCGCTCGAGCACCTTGAGCGCCGCGGAGACCTCGAACTCGGTCACCCCCACCGCGCCGGCCAGGGCGTGCACGCCGCGGTCGTACGAGGTGGAGCGCCGCAGCACGTCCCACACGTCGCGGAAGAGCGCCTCAGACGGGTAGTTGGAGGCGATGAGCCGCTCTTGGGTATGCACGTCGGCGTGGTTGAACAGCAGCACCGCGTGGGCGTCGCCACCGTCGCGGCCGGCGCGGCCGATCTCTTGGTAATACGCCTCGACCGCTCGGGGGATCGACGCGTGGGCGACGAAGCGAATGCCGGGCTTGTCGATGCCCATGCCGAACGCGTTCGTCGCCACGGCCACGATGCGCTCTTCAGCGAGGAACGTGTCGTGTGCCTGGCGCCGAGCGTCGTCGTCCATACCAGCGTGGTACTGCACCACCTTGGTGCCCGCGGAGGTGAGCGACTCGAACAGCGTGTCGGTCTGCTTGCGGGTGGAGCAATAGACGATGCCGCTGCCCTCTTCTGCGAGCTGGGCCACCGCGCGGCGTTTGTCGTCTTCGCCCCCGACGTTGACCACCTCGAGAAACAGGTTCGGCCGGTCGAAGCCGGCGACGAAGACCTGCGGGTCTTTCATCAGCAGCGCGCGGGAGATGTCGTCTCTCACCTCGGG
>JAEUJT010000089.1 GCA_016793525.1 Archangium sp.
GCCGACTGCGCGCGAGGCGGCTCGTGCCTCAAGCTCCCGGGCCAGAGCACCGGCAGCTGCGCGGGCCAGTGCCGGCTGAGGGAGGGCTCGAACTTCGGCTTCTGCAGTTGCCAGGTCGACGACGACTGCCCCCAGCAGCAGTGCAGCCAGGGCCGGTGCACCACCAGCCAACACCGCTGCGTCACCGACGCCGACTGCCGCCGCATTCGCTGCGTCGACTTCGACGGCGTGGGGGCCTGCCTCATCGGCCAGAACTGCACACCGTCGAGCGGGCTGACCTGCGTCGAAGTGCAGTGACTCCCTGCGCGGGAAGGATCACACCTCCGCACACGGAGTGACGCAGCGCGCAGTGGCGGCAAATCGCGGTCGGCGTGGGTGGTGCGTTACACTTGGAGTCGTTCAGCCATGCTGTCGCTCGCCTCCAGAGTTCACCAACTCAAACGCACGCTGAGGTACCTGCGCGGGTACGTCGACTTCGACACCAGCAACACGGTCACCCGGCGCACCGACTTCTCGCAGTGTGAGCGCCCGGTGCTGTTGCTGTACGGCTTCATGTCGACCCGGCGGGTGTTCGACATCTTGGAGCACCGCCTGCGGCGAGACGGCTTCGGGGTGTGGAGCATCAACCTCGGCGGCATGATGGAGGCCTTCAACACCCGAGGCATTGACTCGCTCGCTGAGCGGGTGCGCGACAAGATCGACCGGCTCTACGAGCGCTTCCCCACCATGGGGCCGCTGTCGATCGTGGGGCACTCCAAAGGCGGGCTCATCGGTGCGTATTACGTGAAGCGGCTGGGCGGAGATCGCCGGGTGAAGAGCCTGGTGACCATGGGCACGCCGTTCAACGGCTCTCCGTCGGCCTACTTCGGCATTCTCTCGCACGGGCTCGTCTCGCGGAGCATCTGGCAGATGACGCCGATGTCGCCGTTCATTCGCCGGCTGGCGATGGGCGCGTTTCCCGCCGAGGTGCAGCTGACGTCGATCTACTCGAAGGGCGATCGGGTCAACCCGTTTCCCACCTGCATTCTCGAGGCGACGCCGGGGGTCGACAACGTGCGAAATGTCGAGGTCGCCGACGTGGCGCACCGCCGCTTCGTCACGAACCGCACGGTGTACCACGTGGTGCGCCGCTCCCTGTTCACCGCCTATGGGCTGCCGGTGCCCGAGGAGCCGCGATCTCGCCGCGTCGTGTCGCTTCGCTGAGCAGCAGGGCGTTGAGCTGCATCGTCGCTGGGCTCGTGGGGGCGAGCTGCAGAACACCCGCGCCTCCGCCCCCCGTGGCCGTGGAGGTTCCTCCTCCACCGCCCGCGCCCGAACCGCCTCCGCCACCGAAGCCCGCTTTCCGCCCGGGGTTCGACGGGGCGGCGAACACCGAGTCGTTGGCCGCGCTCGAGCGGGGTGTCCTCGACGGGGGCACCTCGGCCAACGAGCGCCAGGTCTTCGTCGGGCCGTACAGCACGCTCGACGGCGTGCTCACCTTTCGCGGTGGGCCCGAGCGCACCGGAGGCGCGTGGGGTGAAATTCCGGAGAACCCGCGCACGCTCGAGGTCGCGTGGAAGCGCGCGACCACCCACGGCCAGCCGCCTTGGTTCGGCGGCTCGGGGTGGACCGGGCAGCCCGTCATCGTTCGTTGGCCGAGCGTCATTCGCCGGTCGATGACCTCGCTCGGGCGCTGGCGCGACGACGAGCAGCTGGTGGAGGTGATTCAAGGCTCGCTCGATGGCAGCGTGTACTTCTTCGATCTCCGCACGGGACAGCCGACGCGCAAGCCGCTCCGCACCGGCAACCCGATCAAAGGCAGCGTCTCGCTTGACCCGCGCGGCACCCCCCTGCTCTTCGTCGGCCAGGGAATTCCTCGAAAGGTGCCCATCGGCCTGCGCGTGTACGAGCTGGTGACCCAGCGCGAGGTCTTCTTTCTGCCCGGGAGCGACCGGGCGGCGCCGCGCCGCGAGTGGGGCGCCTTCGATTCGTCGGGCCTGCTCAACCGCGCCACCGACACCTACCTGGTGGGTGGCGAAAATGGCCTGCTCTACCTGCTCAAGCTGAACACCGTGTTCGACCCGCTGGCGTTGACCCTGTCTCTGGCGCCGCACGCGACGCGCTACCGGTACCGGGAGGAGGGCAACGTGTCGTTCGGCATCGAAAACTCTCTCTCCGTGGCGGGGAACCTGGCCTTCTTCGCCGACAACGGAGGCACCATTCAGGCGCTCGACCTGCGCACCTTCGAGCCGCGCTGGGCCTTCGACGCGGGCGACGACACCGACGCCAGCATCACCATCGACTACGAAGACGCGAAGCCCGTGCTCTACACCGGCTGCGAGGTCGACAAGACCGGGCCCAAAGGCCACACCCACCTGCGCAAGCTCGACGGGCTCACCGGCGCGGTGCAGTGGGAGCGCAGCTACGCCTGCCAGGGCGCGCGCACGCCGAAGAAGATCGACGCGGGAGTGTTCGCCACCAACGCCGTCGGCACCGGCGACGTGGCCGATCTCGTGTTCTTCACCCTCGCCCGCTGCCCGGGCCCCGACAACGGCCTGGTGGTGGCGCTGCGCAAGGCGACCGGCGAAGAGGCGTGGCGGCTCCCGCTGGCGGCGTATTCGTGGTCGTCACCCACGCTCCTCACCGCGCGTGGAGGGAAGCGCTACCTGCTGCAAGGTGGCATCGGCGGCACGGTGCGGCTGCTCGAGGCGGCGACCGGCAAGCAGGTGGCGAAGCTGAAGTTGGAAGGCGACATCGAGTCGTCTCCGGCGGTGTTCGACGATCTCGCGGTGCTCGGCACGCGCGGCGATCGCATCTACGGAATTCGCATTCGCTGAGCTGCGCCGACGTCGAGGAGACGACGGCGGCGCTATGGCGCGGGGGCTTGCGGCTCGGGGCCCAGCTCGTCGAGCGCCTGCTTCGCCCGCTCGTGAATCGGATCGGCCGGGCCAGTGCTCCCGAGTACGGAAGTCAAGTCGGCGCGCGCGGTCGCCGTGTCACCCAGCGCCGCCGACGCGATGCCACGCCACAGCCGAGCGGTCGGGACGTAGGGGCTCGAGAGGTGATCGGTCAGCAGCTTCGTTGCCCGCTCGACCGCACGCTCGTGCATCTTGAGCCGCTCGGCGATCTCCGCGCCCAGCGCCAGTGCCTGGGGGAAGTCACCGCTGCCGGGGTGCTTCTCGAGAAACGCGGCCACGTCGCGGTCGGCGTCCCACAGCAGCTCGTTGCCCAGGTACGCGCGCGCCCGGTACAGCAGCGCCTTCGCCGCTTGAGGCCGCTTCGGGTAGCGCTCCATCACGTTGCTGAACGCGGCGATGGCCTCGGTGAACTCTCGGCGCTCGAAGTGGGCGGCCGCGGCGGTGAAGCGCTCGTCGGCGTCGAGCGAGTTGCGCTCGATCGCGTGGCCGATCTCGACCTGCGGCGACGGAGCCGCCTGGGCCGTGCGCGCGTCGGCCGCCGCGGTGAAGCTCTGCGCCATGGCGTCGCTCTCGCGTTTCGTCTCGTCGAAGGTGCGGTTCATCCACCGCCAGCCCAGCGCCGCCACCCCGACGGCGATCGCCAGCCACACCGACTTCATGCCGTACGCGTCCCACAGCTGCGCCGCTTGGCTGGGCGAGTCGTCGAAGACGATGGGTGG
>JAEUJT010000114.1 GCA_016793525.1 Archangium sp.
GAAGACACCATCGGCGACGACGGCATGGAGCCGACCACCGGCCGCTTCGAGACCGGCTCGGTGCTGGGAGATCCATCCACGGCGTTGCCTCCGTCGTACGGCCCCGCCTTCCCCGCGGGCACATCGTCGGAGCGCGCCACGCTGTTTGACCGCGTTCGCGCCAACCCACTCGAGGCCAACGGCTACCGCGCGCTGGCCGACCACTTCGACGGCAGCGCCGATGCGTTGCGCGCCGGGCTGATGTTGGAGGTCGCTCGTGCGCTCGACGGAGATCCACTCGCGGCCCCGCGCACGCCTCGGCTGGTCATCTCTGCGGCCGACCGGGTGGGCCTCAAGCACCCTTCGCTGCGGAGCGAAGAGGGCGAGCTGCTGGCGATGGTGGGGCTGCTGCTGTGTCGGCTCGCGCCGCGCCGCCCGACGAATGGCTTGGAGACGCTGCGGCTCGACGCGGGGAAAGGGGCGAAGCCCACCGCCGATGCGCTGCTGGCCGCGGTGCGGATTCTCGGCGTGCGCGCGCCCGACGTCTTCGTCTCGGCCGAGTCGGGGCCGCCCATGGCCATCGCCTTCGATGAGAACCCGCGGCTGCTGGTGGGCAAAGCCGCGGTGCGCAAGCCAGTGCCCGACGCCGAGCTCCGGTTCTACGCCGGCCGCGCGCTCTTCACCTTGAGCCCTGAGTTGTTGGCGCTGCGTACGCTCCGGCGCGAGCACGTGCTGCGCGGCCTGCAGTTGGTGCGCAACGTGGCGCAGGGCACGGGCTCTCCGGTGGAGGTGCGCCTGGTGCGCGACGGGTTGACGCCGACCGCGTGGCAGCGGCTGAAGACGTTGGTGCAGACCCACGGCGAGTCGCTCGACGTCGCGGCTTTGGCTGAAGGCGCGCGGCACTCGGCGAACCGGGCCGGGCTGGTGGTGTGCGGCGCGGTGGCTCCGGTGGTGACCGCGCTGCGCTCAAAGAAGGCGCTCCCCGCTGAGCTCATCGAGCTCATTCGCTTCGCGTCGAGCGAGCGCTACCTGCAGCTGCGCACCCGGGTGGTGAGCTCGAGCCGGAGCGGCTGACTACTCGTCTTCGCTCTGCACCAGGCCGTACTTGTGCAGCAGCGAATACAGGTGCTTTCGGTCGAGCGCCGCGTCGCGAGCCGCCTTGGCGATGTTGCCGCGGGTCTTCGCCAGCAAGCGCGTCAGGTACTCACGCTCGAACGCGCGCACGAGCTCTTCCTTCGCGTCTTTGAACTCCGACGCGTAGTTGACCGGCAGCGTCTCACCTTGGGGCGACGCTGGGCCGTTGTACTCGCGGAGGAACGACTCGCTCGCCAGCTCGGGAATGTCGGCGACATGCTTCAGGCGTTCGACCGCGTTGCGCAGCTCGCGCACGTTGCCCGGCCAGGTGTGCGCCGCAAATTGGTCGCGCTGCTTGTCGACCAGCCGGTTCCACAGCGGGGCGCCCGCGAGCGCGTCGACGAGCAGGGGAATGTCTTCTTTTCGGTCTCGCAGGCTGGGCAGCGTCACGGTGAAGACCGAGAGGCGAAAGTACAGGTCTTCGCGGAAGCGGCCGGCCTGCGTCTCTTGCCAGAGGTCTTTCTTCGAGGCGGCGATGACCCGGGCGTCGAACTTCTGCGAGGTGCCTGATTGGCCGAGCCGACGAAACTCCCGGTCTTCCAAGGCGCGGAGCAGCTTCGGCTGCAGGTCGATGGGCAGGTCGTCGATCTCGTCGAGGAACAGCGTGCCGCCATTCGCCCGCTCGAGGCAGCCCACCCGCTGCGCCACCGCGCCCGTGAACGAGCCCTTTTCGTGGCCGAACAGCTCGCTCTCGATGAGGTTTTCAGACACCGAGGCGCAGTCGAAGATGACGAACGGGCCGGTCGCGCGCGGCGACAACTTGTGAATGGTGCGCGAGGCGGCGCCTTTGCCGCAGCCCGTCTCGCCGATGAGCAGCAGCGTCGAGTCGGTCGGGGAGATGCGCTGAATGAGCGAGAAGATCTGCCGCATCGGCACCGACGCGCCCACCAGATCGCCCAGGCGGCTGTTTTCAGTCGGCGACACGTCGAGCGCTCGCACCTGCGGCTGAAAGCGCAGCTGCACGTCTCCGACCTCGAGGAGCGCCCCGGCGCGCAAGAAGGCCTCCCGCACCTGCGCCCCGTCGATGAAGGTGCCGTTGGTGCTGCCCAGGTCCTGCACGAGAAACGCGTCGCCCTGGCGGCGCACCACGAGGTGGTTTCGGCTCACCGTGGGGTGGTCGATGACGACGTCGTTGTCGGGCGCCTTGCCGATCTTCAGCGCCTCGCCGAGCGGGTAGCTCTTGCCGGCGTCGGTCGTGTTCACCAGCACCAGGTGAAATTCCTGTGAGGCGAAACGGTCGAACGACGCGGCGCGAACGCCGAGCACCGTGCGTTGCGGAATGCCCGAGGGCGAAGCCATGCCCCGTGCATAGCAGGGCTCGTGTCGGGTGGCGCTTTCTTCAACCCTCAGCGCAGGTCGTATTCGTCGATCGCGGTGCGGGTGAGCTGGGTCAGCTCGTCGTTGGTGACGCTGCCGGTCCAGATGATGAAGCGGGCGAGATCGAACGTCTCGTCGGTGGTGCCGTTCTGTCGAATGCGAATTCGGTTCTGCTCGGGCTGGCCCTCGAGGCTCGAGGCGAAGGAGGCCAGCGTCACGCCATTGAGGGTGACGTGTTGTCCCTGCGCGTCGTACTTCACGGCGAGCACCGCCCAGTCGGCGAGCTCGATCAGGTCACCCCGGGTGAGCGAGATGTACTGGCCGCCGGTCAAGATGATGCCGGTGTCGGTCTGCGAGAGCCAGATCGAGCCGACCCCGCTGCCGTTGTTCCCCGGCCCGATGTTGTTGACGAAGATGAGGTCTGTCGCTGTCGCCGGGCTCCAGACGTCCATCCGGCTGGGGTCGACTCGGAACACCAGCAGGTAGCCCCCCTCGACCAGGCCGGTGCGCCGATAGTCGACGCCGAGATCGGCCCAGCTGCCGGGCCCGAAGCGCACCACCGTGCGCAGCGGCCCTTCGTTGATCGACCTGCGCGCCATGGTCGGCTGCAGCTGGGGAATGTTGCTCACATGGAGGTGGCGCCCGAACCCCGACCCGTCACGCACCCGCAGCGCGCGGCCAGCGTCGGCGCCCATGCTCGGCGGCGAGCGATCGTCTTCGGTGATCATGTACGCGGTGTTGAAGTCGGCGAAGAGTCGGTCTCCCAGCAGCTCGCGGTACGGCGTGATGTCGGGCCCGGCGTCGGGCAGGTCGATCCACGGGCCTCCGTCGTCGGGCGGCGGGTCGACGCAGAGCCCCTGGTTGCACGTGCGCCCATTGAGGCAGTCGTCGTGCGACGTGCACGCGTAACAGGCCATGGTGGGCACGGGGGCTACGGGGGGCGGTGGGCACGCGAGGAGACCGAGCGAGAGCGACGAAGCGACCGTGAAGACACGCCACATGCGGCCACTGTAGCGGCTTCGGGTACGCTGCGAGCGATGTTGGCCGTTCTCGACGAGGCGCGCGCGGCCTTCACCCGCAAAGACTGGCGGCTGCTGCTGACGCTGACTGCCGGCTTCCAGGATCTCTCCTCTGTGTTCGTTCGCGCCTGGGCCCAGCTCGAGCTCGGTGAGGTCGACACGGCGCTCGCCGCGCTCCGGGCGGTGCTCACCGCGCCCGAAGGCGTGTCGTTGCCTCCGTCGGTGCCGTGGTCGCTGTGGGGCCTGCGCCAGCGCTTCGGGCCGTCGTCGCTGATGACCTGGGGAATTCACGACGCGCTGCTCGAAGCCTCGTGGCGCGAGGTCGCCGCCATCGACGGCGTCCCTGGCGACGACGTGTTTGGCTTCGAGGGCCGGGGGTTCATCAAAGACTGGCTCAACCCGGAGCTGGCCGCGGTGATGTTGACGCTCCCCGCCAGCCGACGACCTCCGGCGCCGTGGCAGCTGGGCGGAGCGGGCGCGGCGCTCTCCGACGGGGCCTGGCCGGGCGTGTTGGCCTGGGTTCGAGAGCGCACCGCGGAGCTGGTGCCGTTCCGCGGGCCGGGTGCCGAGGCGCTCGAGGCGATGCGGGCCGGGCGTCGACCGGTGTTTCCTCCACGGGGTGTGCTCTCCGCGCCGATGGAGGTGCTGCGCGCCCTGGCGCTGAACGATCGCTCGGCGTTCGTTCACTTCGGGCGGTTCCTCTCTCAGCTGCGTGAAGCGCCTGACGCCACCGCCGCGGCCGCCGAGCTCGACGCGCTGCTGTTGGTGGAGGAGCTGCGCGGTCGAATCCCCGACGAGGCCCACGAGCGAATCGACGCGGTCGTCTTTCGCGCCACGCCGAAGCGGGTGCTCGACGTCTCCATCGTGCGGCTCGTCGACGACGTTTTCGGGGCCTACGTGCGCCACGTGGTGTCCAAAGACGGAGCGACGAAGAAGACCGCTGCGGTGCGCACCTGGGTCGAAGGCAGCTTGGACGACGCGCTGGCCGCGGTGCCGCCAGAGCACTTCAGCCGGGCGGTGAAGGCGCTGGTCCGCTAGAAGCCGGCCCATGCAGAGTCTGCGCGACAAGCTGTTGAAGGCCGGGTTGGTGTCTGAAGAGGCCGCGAAGAAGGCCGAGGCCGACAAAAAGGCGCCTCCACCGAAGGCCCGCGCGGCCCCTCCGCCGTCGTCGTCAGCACAGGCATCGCGCCCCTACCCGCCGCGCGTCGAAGCGCATGTGCCGAAGTTGCCGCCGCTCCAGGGCAGCAAAGAGGCCCACCGCCAGCAGGCGAAGAAGCAGCAGCAGCTCGATCGACAGCTGCGTGAGTTGGTGCTGGCCGCCGAGGTGCCGAAAGACATCGGCGCGACCACGTTCTATTTCGTGACCCGCAAGAACTTGCTGCGCCGGCTCGAGCTGACCGAGGCCCAGGCGCTGCGGCTCCAGAAGGGCGAGCTCGCGGTGGTCGAACGCCCCGACCCCGACAAGATCGAGCACGCGCTGGTGCCTCCAGAGACCGCGAAGGCCATGGCCGCGCTCTCCCCGAGGGCCGTGCGTTTCCTCAACGACGCATCGGGCGAGAAGGTCGGCTTCTTGTCCGACGAGGAGATCGCCTCCCGTGCTCACGAGGCGAACGCGGCCGAGTCGATTCCAGCTCCGACGGAGCGCACCGCCGCTCCCTCCGACGACGGCGGGTGGATCACCATCAAGCGCGCGCCCATCGAGCCGTAGGCCGACTGAAGCCTCAGCCCGTGACCAGATGGCGCTCAAACGCCGCCCGAACGTCGTCGGGGAACTCGGCCCCCGCGAACGCCTTGACGTCGATGGCGGCGGTGACGATGGAGAGCGTCGCGCAGTGCACGCCGTC
>JAEUJT010000044.1 GCA_016793525.1 Archangium sp.
ACGCTCGCTCGCACGCTCATCGACTCCGCGCTGGCGTTGGCCAAGACGCTCGGCGCGCCCTCGGCAGAGCTGTGCCTCTCCCTCGCGCGCGTGCACCGAGCCGAGGCGCGGCGCTCGAAGGCCGCCGACACGTTGGCCGAAGCCGAGCGGCTCACGGGAGAAGGACCGCTGCGGGCGTTGATTGAAGCCGAGCGTGCCGAGGGCCGGGAGCTCGAAGGCGACGCCGCAGGGGCCGCGCAGGCCTATGAGAAGGCGCTGACCATGTCAGACGCCGCGCAGGAGCTCGCTCGCTGGCACGGTGAAATCGATCTCACCGCCCGGCTCCAGGCGCGGCTCGCGGGCGCGTACCACACCAAAAAAGACATGACCCAGGCGCGCAAGCTGTACGAGGCGTCGCTCTCGCGGTGGCAGATGGTGGGGTGGCCCTTCGCCGAGGCGCGCGTGCTGATGAACTTGGGCACGCTCTTCATTCACGGCAAGGAACCAGCGGTGGCGGCGCGGCACTTCGAGTCGGCGTCGGTGGCGGCCAACCACTCCGGCGACCTGATGTTGCAGGCCCGCGCGCTGCTGCAGCAGGCGAAGGCGCTGAAGCAGGCGAACCAGAGCGTGTCGTCGAAGACAGCCGCCGCCGAAGTGAAGCGCTTGGCCATGGCCATCGGGTGGGACGAGGGCAAGGCGCAAGCTGAAGGGTTGATCTGAGCCGACGCCGCCTACAGGCACGACGGATCAAGCACGACGGTGTCGAGGTCGACGTCGCCTTGCGCAGCCGTTGAGGACACCCGCACTTCGATCGCGGTGGCTTTGAGCGCCGGAAGCAGCCCGGTGAATGCGCCATCAGCGTCGGCGACGAGAGAGAGGCCGCCGTCGGACCAACCGGTCGGCAGCTCGGTGCGTTTCTCGCGGAGGCACGGCCCACCGATGAAACATTCCCACGCGGCCACGGGGGTTAGGCGGAGTCGCATGTCGGGCGCGAACGGGAGTGCGGGCTCGACGCGGGCGAGGGCCTCCATGGCGTCACACCCCACCGAGGTCGTTCCGATCGACACGCGCCGTTTCACTTCGGCGGCCGGCCGTGGTGGCGCGGAGGGGCTCGAGGTGCAGGCCGCCAGCATCACGGCCAGGCTCAGAGTCAGCGGGCGCATGCCAGGAGCGTGGGCGCTCGTCGATGCCTCCGTCCAGACCTCGGCGCGACGAGAGGAGACGCGAAAGGACGAGCGCCCCGCCGCGTCTACAGGGGTCAACGACGGGGAGGCGCTTGTACACTGGGCGGGCATCGATCAGCGGCCGTGGTGGCGACCCTTGCCGCCGTGGCCGCCCTTGAAGCGCCGCATCTCTTCGCCGAACTTCGCGAGGAAGAGCGCGAGGCGGGCCTTCTTTTCCGGGCTCTGGCCTTGCGACAGCGCGGCGAAGAGCTCTTTGTCGATGGCGGCCATCTGCGAGCGGCCGTCGAGCACTCGCTGCACGTTGGCGTCGACCTGCGGGAGCGCCGAGGCGTCACCGTCGGCCGCGGCCTTGAGCGAGCGCATCGCCTCGTGCATCGCCTCGCGCACGGGCCGGCGCTTGTCGTCGAAGGCGCGGAGCCGTTCAGACAGCTTGAGCGCCTCGGCTTCGTTCAGCTCGAGCGCGTCGGCGATGCCCACCACCGCCAACATACGCGCCTTGCGGCCCAGCTCTTCGTGGCGCCCTTCTCGACCATCGTCGTCACCTCCGGCGCGCGAGGCGCCACCTTTTCCCACCGGGGGCGCGGCGAGGGCGAGGGCGGAGGACATCAAGACTGCTGCGAACAACGCTTTCATTGGGAATCTCCTTCACTGACTGCGGGCCATGACACGTCGAAGAATTCGCTGTCTTCAGCCGTGACGGTTTCGTCGCTCACCCATTCATCGAGCGACACGTCGGCTTGAGCGAGCGCCACGGGAGCGACCGGAGCCACGTCGGGCACCGGCGCCTCGGCCGGGTGGAAGAGGAAGAACATCGATGCGGCCAGCGCGCCGATCGCCGCGGCCGCTCCGTACCCGGCGGCTCCGCGGGCCACGCGGCGCTGAGCTGCTCTCGCTCGCCACGCCGTCGACAACCGGCCGGCGAAGGTCGCCACCACCGCGCGCTCGACGGGCGTGGGTGGGTCGAGCTCGGCCGCCTGCAGCACGGCCGCAGACGCCTGGCAGGTGAGGCACGACTGGAGGTGCCGGTCGGCCTCGGGAGACAGCGGCCCGTCAACCAACGCCAGCTCAACGTCGTCGCACGTCACGTCGTCACGCTTCAGGTCGTCACGCTTCATTGGGCACCTCGGGGGGCGGTGGCGCGCTGCACCTCGTCGCGCAGGCGCTTCACGGCATGGTGGAAATGGCTCTTGGCGTTCGCCTCTGAGATGTCGAGCGCCACGGCCACCTCGGCGAAGGGCAGGCCGGCATCGACCCGCAGGGCGAAGACCTCGCGTTGGCGAGGGGGCAAGGTCTCCACCGCCTGGCGGGTGAGGGCGCGCAGCTCGGCGGCCTCGAGCGAGGCGAGCGGCGAGTCAGCCGAGGCGCGGGTGTCGAGCGCGTCGATCGGTGCCCTCGGCCAGCGCCGCGCGTCGCGCGAGTGATTCTTCGCCACGTTGATGGCGATGCGAAACAGCCAGGCGCGGAACGGCACCTCACGCCGGCTCGCGGCTGCGGCACCTTCGAACGCCTGAAGAAAGGCGCGCTGCATCACGTCGGCTGCGTCGTCGGGCGTGGCCACGTAGCGACGCACCAGCCGAAACACGGCGTCTTGGTGCCGACGAACGAGCTCGCCGAACGCCGCGCGATCTCCGGTGAGGAGCGCTTGGCACAGCGTGTCGTCAGACGTCGGCGCCGACGGCACCAACGACAACACCGGGCTGCGCGGCGACGCACTCACACCTGTTGGACCCCCGGCCTGGCAAAAGGTGAAACCGAGACCGCGTGTCCCCGCACTTTTGCAGGCTTCAGGCGGCGGCGCGCGACTTCGCCCCGGCGAGCTGAGCCAGGGCGTCGACGGCGGCCTGCGTGCCCTGCTCCGCGCGGAGGGCCTGCCCAAGCTTCGCCGCGCGGGCGCGAACGTCGTCGGTGAGCACCTCCTGGAGCGCCTGGGTGAGCCGCGCCGTGTTGTGCCGCGCCGCCGCGAAGGTGGTGCCGACCCCGAGCTGTTGCAGCCGGGCCCCCCAAAACGGCTGGTCGGCGAAATACGCGCAGATCACCGAGGGAACGCCCGCCTCGACCCCCGCGGCCGTCGAGCCCGCCCCGCCGTGGTGCACCACCGCCGCGCACTTCGGGAACAACCAGCCGTGATCGACCGACGGAACGACGTGCAGCGCCTCGCCCCCGAGACCTTGGGCCACCGCGGCATCGTTCCACCCGCCGCAGAGCACGAAGCGCAGCTTCAGCGCGCGACCGATGTGGAGCAGCTCGCGGCCGAAGTCCTCCAGCGCGGGCACCGGCATGCTCCCGAAGCCGACGTAGACCGGCGCGGGCCCGTCTCCGAGCCACTTCATGAGCGCTGGATCAATGGTGCCCTCGCCGAGGCGCTGGCGCACGGAGTCCTGGAGTCGCACGAAGCCGGTGGTCTGGGTGAGCGGCCCGGCGTCGCGCGCGTGGGGCACGACGAGTGCGCTCCAGAGCTGCAACACCGGTACCTTCAGCTTGGCCGCCCGTGACACGACGCAGTCGATGGGCGGCAAGCCGAGCTCGCGCCGAAAGGTGCCGAGCGTCTCCCGGTGCACCTTCGCCGCGACCATGCGGAACAGCCCCCAGGTCGCGCGGTTGAGAAACGCAAAGGGCAACGGCCGCGGAGCGACGAGCGGCGCGGGGAACTCGCCCGTCGGCTCGAAG
>JAEUJT010000118.1 GCA_016793525.1 Archangium sp.
CTCCTCGAAGAACTTCTCCGGCGCGAAGGAAGACCGCCCGCGATGGAAGAAGTGCGTCGCCTTCACTGACGACGACCTGGGCGAAGCGCTGGGCCGCGAGTTCACCCGCCGCCACTTCGGCGAAGACAGCAAGGCGCGCACAAACGCCATGGTCGAGTCGCTGCAGAAGTCGTTCGAGAAGAACCTGGCCTCGCTCCAGTGGATGGACGACGCCACCCGCACCGCCGCGCTCGCCAAAGTGCAGCGCATGGTGGGCAACAACAAGGTTGGCTACCCCAACACGTGGCGCGACTACGCGGCGCTGAAGACCGTCTCCACGTCGTTCTTCGAGAACAGTCTCGCGGCCAACCGCTTCGAGGTGAAGCGCCAGCTCGCGAAGGTCGGTAAGCCGGTCGATCGCGGCGAGTGGCACATGTCTCCCCCGACGGTGAATGCGTATTACGACCCGCAGAAGAACGAGATCGTCTTCCCCGCGGGCATTCTCCAGCCGCCCTTCTTCGACAAGGCCGCGACCGACGCCGTGAACTTCGGCGCCATGGGTATGGTGGTTGGCCACGAGATCACCCACGGCTTCGACGACGAGGGCCGGCAGTTCGACGTCGACGGCAACCTGAAGGACTGGTGGTCCGAGAAGGTCGGCAAAGACTTCGTCTCCCGTGCGGAGTGCGTGAAGAAGCAATACGACGCGTACCCTGTCATCCGCGACGCGAAGCTCAACGGCGCGTTGACGCTGGGTGAGAACATCGCCGACCTCGGAGGCCTCAAGCTCGCGCACGCCGCGATGACCGACTGGTACGCCGCAAAGGGCGACGCCGACACCACCTACCGCTACGACCGCTCGCAGCAGTTCTTCCTCGGCATGGCGCAGTCGTGGTGCACCAAGGTGCGCGAAGAGAACGCGCTCCTCCGCGTGAAGACCGACCCGCACGCCAACCCGTACTGGCGCGTCAACGGCCCGATGGGCAACCTCGACGCGTTCTCCCAGGCGTTCCAGTGCCGCGCGCCGATGAAGATGGTTCGGGCCGGCGGCGATCGCTGCGTCGTCTGGTGATGGTGCAATCAGGCGGGGTCGCGTTCGTCTCCGCCTGAGAAGGAGGGCGTCGTCATGGGCATCTGTGGGTGGATTGTTCTGGGTGGCCTCGCCGGCTGGGTGGCGAGCATCGTCGCCGGCACCAACGCGCGCATGGGGGTGGTGGCGAACGTGCTGGTCGGCACACTCGGCTCCGTCGTCGGCGGCATGCTGTTCAGCTTCTTCGGCGGCGTCGGCGTCACCGGCTTTAACCTCTACAGCTTCGGCGTCGCCCTCGTCGGCGCGGTCTTCGTGCTCTTCGTCGCCAAGCGCATGTTCAAGTTCTGAGGCACCGCGTTACTCGTCGCACCGCCCCACCGGCTCGAAGCGATCGATGGCGAAGATGAAACCGAAGTTCTTCGGGCTCACCTCACGCACGCGACCGTCGAGCGCGTAGCGCGTGTGCCACCGCTCGGTGAAGTCCCCCGAGTCGCCAAACAGCGCCGTGTCTTTTCCCCCGTCGCTCATCAGCAAGGTGAGATCTCGGTCGGTGGGAAGAAGGGCCAGGCCCCGGTGGAATTCGCAGGCGCGCCTGCTCGACATGCGCGTCGAGGCACTCGGTGCACTCGCGGTGGCACACCTCGACGTGTGAGGGCCCATCGTGCAGGAGGTAGGTGAATGGGCCGAGCCGCAACTCTTCGCTCGTCTGTTCGCATCCCAGCAGCGCAACTGAGAGCAGCACGACTCCTCGAGAACGCATCCGTCGATGAGTGGCTCTCCTCCGCGCGTTTTTGAGCTGCTCAGAACAGCGACAGCTGCGGAGTCTGCTTCTGTGGTCGCAGAAACGTCGGAATCGCGGGCTCTTCTTCGCGCTGCCGGTTGAACCCGAGGCGCTTCACCGTCGCGAGGAAGACCGCCTCGATCGCGTCGGCGTAGAGGCCCTCTCCTCGGCCACGCACCCCGAAGCGGGAGTCGTACAGCGCCCCTCCTCGCGTCTCCCGCACCCGGTGGAGGATCTTGTCGGCGCGCAAGGGCAGGGCGGCTCGCACGCGCTCTTCGAAGACCTGCTTCACCGAGCCTGGGAGCCGCAACAGCACGTAGCCAGCGCGGGTCGCTCCTGCATCGCGAGCCGCCTCGAGCACATCGGCCATGCCCTCGTCGGAGACCCCGGGGATGATCGGCGCCACCATCACCGCCACCGAGAGCCCCGCCTTCGCCAGCGTGGAGATGGTCTGCAACCTTCGCTTCGGAGTCGCCACGCCCGGCTCGATGGCCCGCGCCAGCGCTTGATCTCCGATGGGAATACTGATCGCCACGCTCACCGCCGCGTCGCGCTGGAGCTTCAGCAGCACGTCGAGGTCGCGCTCGATCAACGGCGCCTTGGTGATGATGGCCACGGGGTTTCGGTACTCCGCGCAGACCTCGAGGCATTGCCTCGTCAGCCTCAGCGACGCCTCGGTTGGTTGGTAACAATCGGTGACGCCGCTGAACATCAGCGTCTCTCCGCGCCACGAGGGCTTCTCAAACGCTTGGCGCAGCAGCTCGGCGGCTCGGCGCTTCACCATGATCTTGGTGTCGAAGTCGGTGCCCGCCCCGAAGCTCAGGTACTCGTGGCTCGGTCGCGCGAAGCAATAGGCGCAGGCGTGGTTACAGCCGCGGTACGGGTTGACCGAGTAGGTGAACGACAGGTCGGGGCTGTCGTTCTTCGAGATGATCGTCTGCGTCGCGTCGTCGAACAGCTCAACCGTCGCGAGGGGAATCTCGTCGAGGTACTCGACAGCGGTGGTTGCCCACGGGTTCGGTGGGTTCGCGATGGGCGCCGGCTTCATTCAGCGAACGTAGACTGAACAAAGATTCAGTCACAAGCGGTTCGCTGGCCCTTAGGTCGCGGTGGCGAGGATGCGACCGATGGCGCCCACCGTCTTCGACTCCGGAAGCGGGCCGCCCGCAGTCGTGAGGCAGAGCGAGACGTCATTCACATCGAAGCGGCTGACGTGGAGCGCCTTTTTCTCCCACGTCAGCGAGCGCTTGCTGGTCGACGCCCCAAGCGCGCCCATCCACTCCACGTCGAAGGCGCCAACACCGGCGATGAGCAACCCGTCGTTCGTGGTCAGGGCCGCGCCGTCGAGCCCACTCGCTCGGCACAGCGTCGCCAGGAAGTTCTCGACTGCGCCAGACACCGTCGAAGCCCGCTGCTGTCGTCGTTCGTGCATGTAGGAAACATGCGACATCTGACGACACGGGCAAGAAACCGGCAGCTCACACGTAGGCTTTGATGATGTCTTCGAGCGACTTCGACGGGTCGAGGTACTGCTCGAATTTGCGCTTCAGGTACTTCTGCGATTGGCCGCTGAGGAGCATGCCCGGGTCGGCCGCTTCGCCGGCGATCTTCGAGCTCGCGACTTCTAAGTTGCCGTCGATGGAGACGCCCAT
>JAEUJT010000119.1 GCA_016793525.1 Archangium sp.
CGGCGAGTATTGGAGCGACGCCAGCGCCTCGCCCATGCGGAGCGTGTCGTTGACGTTCATCTGACACCCGAAGGTGTGAATGAAGTAGCGCTTCATGGGTCGACTGGAGCGGGCTGGTAGATCCACGCGTCTTGCAGCACCTCAACCGTACCGTTGGTCTGCTCGTTGACCCCGCCCAGCACCAGCACCGAGCCATCTGCCAACAGCGTGCAGGTATGCGCGGAGCGGCCGGTGCTCAGGCTCGGCCCGGGAACGCTGATGGCGCCCCCTGCCCCGCTCGGCGTCACCAAGGTGCTGCTGCCGTCGGACTTGGTCTTGGGCACGCCGCTCACCATCTCGGTGGTGCGGCCGCCGATGGCGATCACCGACCCGTTGGGCAGCGTCACCGCGCACAGCTCGCCACGGAGGCCAACGCTTGGCCCGAGGGTGACGGTGGAGGTCGCGCTGGAGAGGATCTCAGACGGCACATCTGCCGGCAGCACCTGCGTGGCGTGTTTGTAGCCGCCGAGCATCGCCATTTCGGTGCCGTCGCGCAGGAGCGCAACGCCTGCGCTGCGGCGGCCGGGGTCGCTCAACCGCGGCACGCTCGACAGCGCCACGGCGTTGAACGTTTTCGCCGCCGCGTCGAATTTGAAGAATGACACGTCGGTGCGCAGCTCGGTGCCGGTTGCTCCGCTGGCGCCGCCCGCGATCGCGATGAACTCGCCGCTCTTGATCGGCGAAACGGCGGCATCCAACCGAATGAAGGCGCTCGCCGTCGCCACGGCGAAGGTCTTGTTGAAGTCGGCGCTCTTGGTGTCACCGATGAAGCCCTCGAGCTTGTCGGCCGGAGGGTTGGCCGCCGACACCCGAGTCAGGCCGCCCACGATCAAAATATTGCCGGACTGGTCGACCGCCGCCGAGTGGCGCGAACGCGGGAGCACCTGCGCCGCCTCGTCCCGTCGGCCGGTCGGCACGTAGCGATCGCTCGCCTCGTCGTAGACGATGACGCTCGAGACTGGGACGGTCGATTCTACGCCGTTGCCGACCGAGTAGAGTTCGCCGCCCCACATCACCACCTGCCCGTTGGGGAGCTTGGTCGCGGTGTGGAACGCCTTGGGGAACGGGGTGTCGCTCGCGGTGTTGCGAATCGACATCGGGCGGCCGACCTCGAAGGTGTTGTTGAGGGGGTTGAACATTTCCACGTCGTTGAGCGCGGTGCGCGAGCCGACGGCCCCGTTGTAGCCACCGGCGACCAGCACCTTGCCGTTGTTGAGCAGCGTGGCGGTATGGCCCGCTCGCGCCGTGCGCATGCGCACGCACTGAGTGGGGTTCGATGCGCTCACCACTGGGCTGAACACACCCACTTTGCGCAGAAACACGTTGATGCCGTACGCGCCACCGGCGAGCTCGGGCGGCACCACGTCGGGCACGTCGAAGGGGTACGACTTACCGATGGAGACCAGCTTGCCACCGGCGGTCGGGTCTCCGTCATAGGCGCGCACCTCGACCACGCGCTTTGGACCCGCGGGAATGGCGGGAATGGCGACGCTCCGCGCGTCGCGCACCGACGACGCCTCGAGCGGCGTGGTGATGCCGTCGCCGGTCACGCGAACCTTGAGGTACTGCACGCCCTGGAACGGGTTCACCGCCATGTCGCAGGTCGTGGTGATCACCGACACCTGGTACGGCACTTCTTTCGGGCCGCAGGCCACCAGCGCCACCAGCGCCACCGCTGAGAGCTTCATGACGGGCTTCATTGCCGTGACACGCCTCATTGCCATGCCGCCGTCACCGTGCCCGTCACCGGCCTCGTGACGTTCGAAATCGCGAAGTAGCCGCCCACGCCGGCTCCGGCGGCCGCGGCCACGCCGACCACCACCCACACCCAGACGGGCACTCCGCGGGGAGGCGGTTTGATGGTGCCCTCATCATCTGGCGGAGCGTTTCCGTTCAGCTCGGCGACCGTGCTCGGGTGCTCGAAGGCCCGCACCTCTGGCTTCGGCACGAGCACCGTCTTGCGCGGCGGAGACGCGACCTGCGGCTCCACGTCGGTCACCGGCGTCGGCGGAGGCACCACCACCGCGACCGGCGCGCTGCTGCTCTTGCGCGAGAGGAGCGCGAGCGGCAACGGCGCGGCGGTGAAGCTCCCGGTCGCGCGGGAGATCACCTCGTCGCTGAGCTTGAACACCTCGGTATTTGCGGTGAGCACGTCGGTGTCGAACAGCACGAGCGACACCAGGGCCACGCTGCCGCGCTTCACGCTGTAGACCGCGGTGCCCGCTTGAAGCTGGCTGTCGCTGGCCTTCGAGACCACGCCGATCACGGCGAAATCAGCGCCGGCGGCCTTGGCGTACGGGAGCAGCCGAGAGAGCGTCTCCTCGGTCACGGTGGGCTGGATCTTCGGGTCGGCGGCCATGTTGATGGGCGTGCGCTCGGTCGAGCCGAAGCTGGCGGTGGCCTTGGTGACGCCTGCCTTCACCTCCAGCGCCTGGCCCCAACGCTCGCCGCGCTCGTTCTCGACGCGCACGTAGTGGATGCCTGCGGGCACGCCCTCCTCCAACACCGGCACCATGCCGAGATCGCGCCCGTCGAGGAACGCGGTGGAGCCCGGAGGCCCATCGACCGACACCTGCCCGCGCGGCTGCTTGTCGAGGCGCTTCTTCGACTTCTCCAATTCACGCTCGAACACGGGGGGAAAGCCGCTGCGCAGCGTGTACGACGGCGACAGCCTGGCCAGATCGTTCAGCACCGTCTTCGCTTCTTTCTCTTCGCCGAGGCGGAACAGCGAGGCCGAAAGCTGCACGTGCGCTTCGACGAGCTTGTCGATGTCGATGCTGGCGGGCTCTGACTGCATGCCCTCGATGCCTCGCCGGAGCGCCGTCACCGCGTCTTCGAGCCGGAGATCTTCGAACGCCTTTTTCCCCGCCTCGAGCGCCTCGAGCACCTCGGGGCTGGGCGTGCGGCGCAGGTTCGGGCGCTCCGACACCGCCGACTTGGTGACGGGCGCGGCGACCATGTTCACGGCCTCGCGGGTGCCGAGCTCTTGGTTGAGCAGCGTGGTGAACTTGGCGGCGGCGGAGTCACTCGCGCCATCGACGGCCACCAGTGGCACCACGACGACTCGAGGCTTCTCTGCGGCGAGCGATGTGGAGGCGACGGCCAACCCGAGCGCTGCGACGTACTGCGTCATGAATGGAATGGGTGGCGACATGATCAAAAATAGCTGTTAATCCAACGATTTAAAGCGGCGCACCCTACGCGATGCGCTCTCCCGCGGTCAATTGGAGCCCCCGATTTCGCATGCGCCTGTCTCTCGCTACCCGAATTTTCATCGGTTACGCGGTGATCTTGGTGACGTTCGGAGCGGTCTCGGCCTTCAGCGTGACGGAGCTGCACCGGAACCAAATCGAGATTCGGCTGGTGAGCGAGGGGTACCTGCACCTCAGCCAGACGGCGATTGCGCTTGAAACCCTGCAAAAAAACCAGAGCAAAGACACCGAGCGGCTTCGCGAAGAGAGCAACGTCACCACCCGGCGGTGGCTGATTCAGCTGGCCCGGCGATACTTCTTCGACCTGGTGCGGCAGCGGTTGGATGCCGGGGTCGCGCGGTCAAAAGCGATGCTCGAGTTCGCACCGGAGGGTGAGAAGCCGTTCATCTACGACGTGAACACCCGGTTCGATGACCTCCTCCGCGGGTACGCCGAATACGAGGCGGCGGCCGACTCGGCGTGGGCGCTCCTGGAGCAGCCGGCGCCTGCCGATGCCGAGGTGCAAGCCCGCTTGGATCAGGTCTCGCGGTTGGAGAGCGCCTTGGCCTCGAGCCTCCAGCGGCTCTACGGCGCGTTGCAGGCGCGCATTCTCGAGCGGGTGAAGCAGGCCCAAGAGCGGGAGCGGCGCACCGGCATCACCATCATCGCCCTCTCCGTCGTGGCCATCGTGGTGGGGCTGGTGGCGACGGCGGTGGCGGCGCGGGCCCTCCGCCCGGTGCGCACGCTCATCGACGGCGCGGCGCGCATCGGCCGAGGCGACTACTCGGCGAAGCTGGGGGTGAGCGGCGGCGACGACATCTCGCTCCTCGCGCAGCAGTTCGACGCCATGGTGTCCTCCCTGACCGAGCGCGAGGCGCAGCTGGCGCAGAAGCAGCGAGAGCTCCTCGACGCCGAGCGGCTGGCCGCGGTGGGAAAAGTAGCCGCGCAGGTGGCGCACGAGGTACGGAACCCGCTCTCCTCCATTGGGCTCAACATCGAGATGTTGGGCGATCACCTGGCGGCGGCATCGTTCCCCTCCCCTGAGGCGGCGCGGGAGGCGCGGGAGCTGGTGGGTTCCGTGACTCGGGAGGTCGATCGCCTCACCACGGTGACCGACGACTACCTGACATTGGCCCGGCTCCCCTCGCCCACGCTGCGGCGGGAGAACCCGGTGGCGGTGCTGGAGAACGTGCTGGGGTTCGTCTCCGAAGAGCTCACCCGCTCTGGCGTATCGGTGGTGTGGAACTTCCCCGAGGCGGCGGTCGAGGTGCTGGCCGACGAGGGTCAGCTGCGGCAGGTGTTCATGAACCTGGTGCGGAACGCGCGCGAGGCGATGGGCCCGGGCGGCGTGCTGACGTTGTCGGCTGACGTGACCCCGCAGACCGTCGCGCTGCGCTTCAGCGACACCGGCCCCGGCCTGGCCCCCGAAGTTCGCGCCCACTTGTTCGAGCCCTTCGTCACCACCAAGAAAGGTGGCACGGGGTTGGGCCTTTCCTTGTCACGGCAGATCATTCAAGCGCACGGAGGCCAGCTCGAAGCGGCCGCCGAGTTGCCCACCACCTTCATCGTGAGACTCCCCCGCCCATGACCGCCCGCGTGTTTCGAGATGTGCTCCCGTCGGGCCTGACCGTGGTGACGGTGGAGACGCCGCACCTGCACAGCGCCCTGGCCGCGGTGTACGTGCGCGTCGGCTCGCGCCACGAGCGCGAAGACACCAACGGCGTGAGCCACCTGCTGGAGCACCTCTTCTTCCGCGGGAGCGCGCGTTACCCCAACTCGGTGCGAATGAACGCGAGCGTCGAGGCGGTGGGCGGCAACCTCAACGGCGTGACGATGCGCGACTCGGGCACGTACTACACGCCGGTGCACCCCGACGGCATCGGCGTGGCGCTGCGCATTCTCGGCGACATGGTGACGCGGCCGCGGCTGGTGCAGCTCGAGACGGAGAAGCGCATCATTCTCGAGGAGATGCTCGACGAGGTCGACGAGCGCGGGCGAGACATCGACGTCGACAACCTGGCCAAGCGGCAGCTGTTCGGAGATCACCCGCTGGCGCTGAAGATCGCCGGCACGCCCGACTCGGTGAAGGGCCTCACCCGGCGCGATGCGGTGCGACACTTCGAGACCTTCTACGTCGCCGGCAACATGGTGGTGACGGTGTGCGGCCCCCTCAAACACGAGGTGATGCTCGCGTTGGCGGCGCGGGCGTTCTCCGGCGTTCCCCGCGGGCCGCGCTCGACCGAGATCTCCGCCACCATCGTGCCTCGAGAGAAGACGCCGCTGCGCTTCGTGGCCCTCGAGGAGGCGCAGGTGGAGTTCCGCCTCTCCTTCCCGGCCTTTGCCGAGGCCCACCGAGATCAGCTCGCGCTGGGGCTGCTGCGCCGGGTGCTCGATGACGGGCTGTCGTCGCGGCTGCCGTACCGGGTGGTGGAGAAGCGCGGGCTGGCCTACTCCATCGGCGCGTCGATCGAGGCGTTTCACGATGTGGGCACCTTCGACATCGACGCCGCGTGTGCGCCCGACAACGTCGGCCCGGTGGTCGATGAATGCCTGAAGACGCTCGCCACCCTGCGCGACGGCGACATCACCGCGGAGGAGCTGACCCGGGCCAAGCGGCGCCAGGCGATGCACCTCGACTTCTTGAAAGACTCGCAGGCCGATCTCACCGGGTGGTTCGGCGGCACCGAGCTGTTCCGCCGGCCGGAGACCTTCGAGGAACGATCGGCGGCGGCGCGGCGGGTGACGCTGGCCGACTTGCGCCGGGTGGCGACGGCCGTGCTGCGGAGCGACACCATGCGCTGCACCGCGGTCGGCCCGCGCACCGCCCGCAAGCCCTTGGAGCGGGTGCTCGCCCGTGCAGATCGAACGATGAAGAGCTGATAGGTTCGACGCGTGGCCGACACGGATCCAAACGACTCGGGCCTCGAGCTCGACATCAAGCCGAAGCCCTCGAGCCCGAGCAGCAGCCGTCCGTCAGGCACGTTGCCCAGCTCGTCGCCCAGCGGCCTTCGGAGCGGCACCACCGGCGTACGGTCCGCGTACCGCACGCAGCCGCTCCCGGCGTTGGCCCCCGAGAAGAAGCTGTCGAAGGCGGCGCTCAAAGAGGGCGCCATCGACACCTTGCTCAACTCGGTGTCGGTGCTGGCCGAGTTGGTCGAGGACTTTCGGAGCTCCGATCGGTTCTTCAAATACAAGGCGATGGTGCTGGGGACCTGGCTGTTCTTGAGCCTGTCGACCTTCGCCGTTGCGTGCCCCAGCCAAGGCCCCGCCAACGACATCGAGGCGCACCTGGTGGTGGTGAAGAACACCTCGTCGACGCCGATCTACATGGTGAAGAACAACAGCGTCGAGACGTGGAACGACGTCGAGGTGATCGTGAACGGCGTCTACCGGAGCACCACGGCGCAGGTCCCCTCGAGCGACAGCATCGGGCTCTCGCCAGCGGTGCTCTTCGACGCCGAAGGCCAGCACGCGCCGGCCTCGCTCTCGGTGAGCGACATCGAGGTGCGGGTGCTCGAGCCCGAAGGCCGGGTGAAGCTGTTGGTCGGCGGCCGGCAGCCCTAGCTAGGCCGAGCGCAGCACCGCGTACCACCCGTTGACCGGCGCGCCGCCTTCGTTGCGGAGCACGCTCTCCTCGAGCGCCAGCACGCGAAGTCCCGCCTCGGCTGCCGCCTCGCGCACGACGTCGGCATGGTGTTGATAGCGCCCAGTCGGCCGCAAGGTGAAGCCCGGGTCATCCGAGCGCTCACCGCACGCGAGCACCGCGCCGCCCGGGAGGAGTCGGGGCCGCAGCGCCTGGAACAGCGGAGCGAGCGCGCCGAAGTACGGCACGACGTCGGCCAGCACCACCGCGTCGAAGGCCTCGGCGCCCGGGGCGGCGTCAGCCAGCAGATCGCCCACCTCGAGGTGATCGTACACGCCACGTTTCGCAGCCAACGCCAGCATGCCGGGCGACGCGTCGAGACCGTGGAGCCGTCGCGCGAACGGGCGCATCCACGCGCCGGCGGCGCCCGTTCCACACCCCGCGTCGAGCGCTGACGTCACCGGGCCGAGGTGGGTGCGCCAGAGCCGCTCCAGGGT
>JAEUJT010000125.1 GCA_016793525.1 Archangium sp.
GTCGCGGTTGATGAAGGCGCCGGGCGAGTCTTCGAACAGCACCGTCACCGCCGAGAAGCCCGCGTGGGGGTGCGGCGGGAACGTCGGCTGCGACATCGTGAAGTGATCGACGTTGAGAAAGGGGTCGATCGTGTGGTGCGCGAAGCCGCGCAGTCCGTGGGTGGTGAAGCCGGGGCCGGGGCGCTGCTCTGGGAGCTGAAGCTGCTCGGTGACGCGACGCGACATGGGGTGCTCCTTGGTGGTGGCGGTCGAACGACTCGTGACGCCGACGGCCACGACCGCCGCGCCGATGAGGGCCCGTCGTCGAGACACTGGCTGAAGTCGTCTTCGTTGCATGCGCTCACTCTTTCGCCGGAGGCATGAATTGACAATTGGAAGCAAAGTTGACTGATTGTCATCACAGACATGACAACTGACATCGACCCGTCGGACATGATGCTGTTCGCCTCGGTCGTACGAGAGGGCGGTTTCTCCAACGCTGCCCGGCGACTGGGGTTGAGCAAGCAGCGGGTGAGCCTGCGCATTGGTCGGCTCGAGGCGGCGCTGGGCGTGCGGTTGCTCGAGCGCACCACACGCAAGGTGCGGCCCACCGACGCCGGCGCTCGGTATGTCGCGCGATGTTCGGCCATCGCCGCCGAGGTGAAGGCCGCCAACGTCGAGGTTCGACGGCAGCAGCTCGAGCCGACAGGGGTGCTGCGCATCTCGGCGCCATTTCTCTACGGCCGTCGGGTGCTCGGCCCGGTCGTGGCCGACTTTCTGAAGCGATGGCCGCAGGTTCGCGTCGAGCTGGTGTTGTCGAATGTGCGCGTCGACCTGGTCGAAGAGGGGTTCGATCTCGCGTTGCGCATCGGCCCGCTCGAAGACTCCTCGCTGGTGGCGCAGAAGGTCAGCGAGGTGCGGGTGCTGACGGTGGCGAGCCCGGCGCTGCTTCGTCGCCTGGGCGTACCGACTCGGTCGACCTTGGCCCAGTTCCCCACCATCGGGCTGAGGCCCGACGAGGCGTGGCCCATCGACCGTCGCCAGGTGCGGGTCTCCCCGACGTTGGTGGTGAACGATCTCGAGCTCGCGTGCGAGGCGGCCATACGGGGAGTCGGCCTCGCGAGGCTGCCAGAGATGGTGTGTGGTGAGGCCGTCGCGCGGCGGCGGCTGACGCCGGTGCTCAACCTGTCGTCTGACGAGCGACGGCCGGTGTTTGCGGTGATGCCCAGCCGCCGCTTCGTGCCGCTCTCGGTGCGCCGGTTTCTCGAGGCGCTCGGCGAGGCCGATGTTCCTGTTCGAGGCCGCTGAGGCTCCGCCTTCGCCGTGGTCGACCGCGCTGGAGTCGTGCTTGAGTCGCGCGAATGAGGCAGGCAGCCAGCGTCGCGCGCTTCCTCTCCGACCCCGCCGGCCGGTACGTCTGTGGCGAGACGTATTGCTACTGGTGCACCGCGAAGGGCGAGCCACCGGTGTTCGGCTTCATGCTCTGGGGGCGGCCCACCGAAGTGAGCATGCACGCCTTGGTCCGCGTGCTCGCGGTCGAGCTGGAGCCCCGCATCGCGCCTCACGTTTCGCTCGTCGATCTCCGGAGAGTCGATGCGGTCGACCCGGCCGCCTTCGAGGTGCTGCAGCAGTACGTCCAGCGGCACCACGCGGTGCTGAAGAAGAAGGTGTCGCGGCTGGCGTTGGTTCGCCCCGCGGGGCTGGTCGGCGCCGTGGTCTCGGGTTTTTACCAGGTGATGGAGTCGCCGTACCCGACCGCCGTCTTCGGTTCGCTCGACGAGGCGTTGCGCTGGCTCGCCCTGCGGCCCGAGCTGGCGAGCGAGCTCGAGGGCTTGGCTGGGCGCACCAGCGGCGTCGATGGGCTCGTCTCCCAGCTGCGCGCGCTCATCGGTGAACGGGCAGGTCGACTCGAGCTCCCCGCCGCGGCCAAGCAGCTCGGTGTCTCGCAGCGCACGCTGCAGCGCCGATTGGCCGCCTTGAAAACGTCCTTCGCGGCCGAGCTGACCCAGGCCCGGCTCTCCCTCGCACGCGAGCGTCTCGTCTCGTCGCAGAGCCCGCTGACCTCGGTCGCCGTCGACGCGGGCTTCACCTCGCTGCAGGTCTTCTCTGCCACGTTCCGACGGGCTTTCGGTGAGCCGCCCTCGGCGTGGCGTCGGAAACACCAGCGCTGATGCCGCTACGCTCCAACCGTGGTGGTCGACAAGGTCGAGTGGTGAAAGCCGAGGCGCGGGTCGTCGAGCACGCCGAAGTGGGCGGGGAAGTACTCGCGGATCTCCGGAAAGGGAATGCTGCGGTGCCGGGTGAATTCCGGGTACCGGTAGACGTGCACCTCGTTCAGCCCGCGGTGCGCCGACAGCAGCCACCGGCCATCGGGTGAACGCGCCAGGCCGTAGCTCCCGTCGAGGGTCGAGAACCGGCTGGCACGCAGCGCCTTCAAGAGCCAGTGGCTGTTGCCGACGAGGTTCACCCGCGACGCCCCTTCGACGAAGTTGCTCCAGCCGGAGCGCCAGTGGCGGAGCGACGTGAAGACGCTCGGCCGCTCGTCGACGTAGTTCACGGTGGAGAACGTCTTGAGGTCGACCCGCACCAGCACGTTGCTGGCGCACGCGTTGTAGATGACCTCGTCCTCCGTGACGATCACGTCAGACGTCAGCGCGCCCGGCAGATCTTTGGGAATCGACGCGTGGCGGGTGACCATCGCCGTCGGCCCATCGATCTCGAACAGGTAGTTCTTGAAGTGCGCAATTGCGTATTCGGTGAAGTCCGCGCCTTGCGGGGTGCAGCGCTGGGTCGGCGCGTAGAAGACGTCTTTGGTCGGGTGTACGCCGAGGTGCCACACCGTCGCTGGGAGCTTCACCACCCGCGCCGTGGCCGTCTGGAGATCGAACACCCCCACCTGATTCGCGTAGCCGTGGGTGGTGTGATCCATCGCTCCGTAGAAGAGGTACCGGCCCGACGGTGAGCGCTTCAGCGCGTGCGGCAGGGTCACCCCGTGGGCGCCGACGCGCTCCGGCTTCTCGAGCGCGTCGAGCGAGAACTTGTAGAAATCAGGGCCCAGCACGGTGATGAACTCGCGCTCGCCCAGCCACACCACGTGCGTCTGGCTCGAATAAAACGTGTCGGGCGCGACGAACCGCAGCGTGGAGGCGCGCGTCAGCTCGGTCAGCGTGCGCGGGTCGTAGAAGAGCAACGTCTGCGAGAGGTTGCCCAAGAAACCCACCGTGCCCTGCGGGTTGATCTGGGTGGCGTGGCCTCCGGAGAGCCCGTCGAAGTACTTCACCTCGATATCGAAGCGGTCAGCGTCGGGGTCGCAGCGCAGCCGCGCCACGCCGCCGAAGCCCTCGAAGCCGTTCAGCCCGTTGCCGTCGAGCGCGATGAAGAAATCGAACGCGCTCACGCCGCCTCCGCCGCGACCGGGAGTTGCCCGGCCGGAGCCTCGATGCGGCTGCGAATCTCCTTGGCCAGCACGCCCGCGGAGAAGCCGTCGATGATGCGGTGATCGAACGTGGCGCACAGGCGCAGCACCTGCCGAACCTCGAGCTTTCCGTCGACCACCCACGGGCGCGCCTTCACCTCGGTCAGCAGCATCAACATCGCGCAGCGGCCCAGCGGGAGGAACGGCGCGAACGCGGTGTCGATGCCGAACGTGCCGACGTTGGTGATCACCGCGGTGCCGAACGGGTCTCGCGGCATGCCCTGACTCGGCAGGTGCAGGTGCAGCTCGTTGCTGATCACGTCGATGACGCGGAGGAGCGGCCGGAGCAGCCACCACGGCAGCAGCTTGAACAGCCCTCGGCTCTTCTCGAAGCTCTCGTCGCGCCCTTCGCGAATGCCTGACGCGCGTCGGCCGACCGCCTGCGCCCACCCCTCGAGCGAGAGCTGATCAGCCGCGTCGATGCGCGCACCGGAGAGGTCTTTGCCCCCGTCGGTGGCGACCGAGACGAAGAGGTCGACGCTCGTGCGGCGCTCGAGCTTGCCCCAGTACCGCACCTTGGCGTTGAGGCTCGGGTGCTGCGCGAAGGCCTGCGCTACCGCCCACGACACCACGTGGGTGATGGAGAGCTTCGACCCCGTGCGCTCCCGCTCCCGCTGGATCCACTGCAGCGTCTCGGTCACATCGACGTCCATCGTTCCGTAGATGGTGGGGTCTTGGGGGTTGCGCCACATCGCCGCGGCCATGCGGCGAAAGGAGGAGGCGTCGGGGAGCTCGGCAAACGCGGTCGTCATGCGCGGTACTGTCTGCGGTTCGCCGTTCCGGCGCTCATGCGGGAGCGCCAATCGGTTGTGTCTGCGCGCCGCTCCAACCCCGCTGGGCTACGGCGCGGTGAAGACCCACGTGGCCCCAACACCGCCGTTGTCCGCGCGCCCCCCGGAGACCGCGGTGCGGCCATCTGCGCTGAGCGCGACTCCGTACCCTTGGCGCACACCGAGCCCGTCGGCGCCGACGAGCTTGGCCCGCTGCGTCCAGGCGCCGGCCTCGCGTACGAAGATCCACGCCGCCCCGGTTCCACCGCTGTCGTTCTCCGCGCCCAGCAGCAGCGTGGTGCCGTCGGCGCTCAAGGCGACGCCGGAGCCCTGGTTCGCGCCGGGGGTGGCGTCGCTGGCGACCAGCTTGGCGCCTTGCTGGGCCCACGCCTCGCCGGTGCGGGTGAAAACCACGACCGAGCCGGTGTTGTTGTCGTCTCGGTACGCGCCGACCGCGGCGGTGTTCCCGTCGGCGCTCAACGCCGTGCTGAAGCCGAACACCACGCCCTCGACCGGCGGGCTGAAAGTCAGCTTCGGGCCTTGCACTCGCCAGCCCTGCGCGGTCTTCACCCAGACCCACGCTCCGCCCCGGTAGCCGAGGTCGCCATGGCTCCCGATGAGCGCCGTGGTGCCGTCGGCGCTGAGCGCCACGCTCGAGCCGAAGTAGGTGCTCGTGCCGTCGTCGTTGAACAGCTTGCCCTGCTGAGACCAGACGCCGTCGGTGCGAGTGAAGATCCACGCCGAGCCGCGCGGGTTCATATCGCCCGCCCCAGAGATCAGCGCCGTGTCGCCGTCGGCGCTCAACGCCAGCGCTCCGCCGAAGGCCACCGCGTGGAAGCTCGAGTCAATCGGCACCAGCTTTTCGCCCTGCTGGGACCACACGCCTTCACGGCGGGTGAAGACCCACGCCGCGCCGGTGCCGATGTTGGGCACGTCGTACAAGCCTCCGACCAGCGCGGTGTTGCCGTCGGCGCTCAGGGCCACCGCGCGCCCCTGCTGCGATGCAGGGCCCGAGGCGCCGGAGCCCACCAGCTTGGGGCCTTGCTGGCTCCACCCGCCGTCGGTCTTGGCCCACACCCAGGCGGCGCCCGCATTGCCGTCGTCGTTCCACCCTCCGACGAGGGCCGTATCGCCGCCAGCGCTGAGCGCGACGCTGATGCCCTGCGACGACGGCCCGGAGGCGCCCGTGCCGACGAGCTTCGGCCCGCCCATCGCCGGGACGCCGGTGGGCGTCACCACGAAGCCTTCGGCGGTGCTGAAGGTGGTTCCGCGCTCGGTCGCGGTGAGCGCGCCTGACGCCGAGCCGGGCATCACCATCACCAGGAGCCCGCCCGCGTTGCGGCCGACGACCAGCGCCCGTGCCCCTCCGACGTCGATGACGGCGCTCTTGGAGAGCTCGACCCCGGTCAGCGTCACCAGCGTACCGACGGGCCCGCGGGTCGGTGCGGCGCGGAGCAGCTCGAGCAACCCGCCGTCTTCACCGAGGAGCCCTCCGTCGGGCGTGAACCGGGAGAGGGGCACGCACGTGCCCAGCCCGCACGCGAAGCCCTCGGCGCACTCCGAGGAGGTGCGGCAGGCGAAGCTCGCGTCGGCCGAGCCGCTGGACGTGCAGCTCAGGCATGCCACCACCCCGACCGACATCAAGAAGCGCCCACCCACACGCATGAACGCAGTGTAGCGACGATCGAGCTGCTACAAGGCGGCTCATGCCGAACGTGGTCGTCGTAGGCGCCCAGTGGGGCGATGAAGGCAAAGGCAAGGTGGTCGACTTGCTCACCGAGCACGCCCAAGTGGTGGTGCGTTTCCAGGGTGGCAACAACGCCGGGCACACGCTCGTCGTCGGTGGCCAGAAGACGGTGCTGCACCTCATCCCGTCGGGGATCCTCCACACCGGCAAGATGTGCGTCATCGCCAACGGCTGCGTCATCGACCCAGTGGTGCTGATGAAGGAGATCGACGGGCTCCGCACCCGCGGCTTCCTCCAAGACTCGAGCCAGCTGCTCATCTCGTCGCACGCCCACGTCATCTTCCCGTGGCACAAACACCTCGACGCGCTCCGCGAGAAGTCGCGCGGCGGAGGCGCCATCGGCACCACCGGCCGCGGCATCGGCCCCGCTTACGAAGACAAGGTGGCCCGGCGCGGCGTGCGGGTGCGAGATCTGCTCGAGGTCGATCGCCTCCGCAAGCGGGTCAAAGAACGCGTGGCCGCGGTGAACGACGAGCTGTCTCAGCTGGCGCGCACCGCCAAAGCCGAAGAGCCGCTCCTCGACGTCGAGACCATCGTCACCGAATACGCGGTGCTGGGTGATCGGCTGCGGCCCTTCGTGGGCGACGCGTCGCTCGTGCTGTCAGAGCACGTGCGCAAGGGCTCCCGGGTGCTCTTCGAAGGCGCGCAGGGCACCTTGCTCGATGTCGACCACGGCACGTACCCGTACGTCACCAGCTCGAACACCGTCGCCGGCAACGCCGCGGTGGGCTCGGGCCTCGGTCCCACCGCCATCGACCGGGTGATGGGCATCAGCAAGGCGTACACCACGCGCGTCGGCGCAGGGCCGTTCCCCACCGAGCTGAACGATGCGCTCGGCGAGCGGCTGCGCAAGGTCGGCGACGAGTTCGGCGCGACGACCGGTCGGCCTCGCCGCTGCGGGTGGCTCGACACGGTCGTGCTGCGCTACGCCGCGCGGGTCAACGGGCTTTGGGGCCTGGCGCTCACCAAGCTCGACGTGTTGTCGGGCCTCGAGACACTCAAGGTGTGCACTGCCTATGAGCTCGATGGGCACCGCATCACCGAGCTCCCGACCGACCTCGAAGACTTCTCGCGTGTCACGCCCGTCTACGAAGAGCTCCCCGGGTGGGACCAGCCGCTCGCGGGCGCGCGCACCTTCGAAGACCTGGGTGAGGTGGTGCAAAAGTACGTGCGCCGCGTCGAAGAGATGGTCGGCGTGCCGGTCGTCTGCATCTCCGTCGGCGCCGAGCGCGGCGAGACCATCATGCTCAGCAACCCGTTTCGTACCTAACCCGCTCCTGCCGATCGAAAGAGCCTCCCATGCCCGTCTCCAATCGCCCCGCCACGCAGACCCGCACGACGACGCAGGCGCGCACCACCACGCCCGCGACCAACCCCATCACCGGCCAGCCAGCTGAGGCTCGGCCATCGGCCACCGGTTGGGCGCCAGCCACCGGCCCGGCGAGCTCGCCGAAGACGGCGTTCGCGCGCTCGCAGTACACCGAGAGCGACGCGGCGGCGGCGCAGAAGGCGTTCAAGCTCCCCTCGCTCGCGGCGGCCAAAGAGTTCATCGGCAAGAAGATCATCGCCCGGCAGGAATCGAAGCTGCAGGCGAAGGGCATCACCGCCGGCAAATACGACGGGCACGAGACCCTCGATGCGTTCAAGCGCAGCGGCTTCTCCGCAGCCGACGCAAAGCAGGCGATGAAGTCGTTCGGCCTGCCGAACCTCGACTCGGCGCAGAAGTTCATCGGCATGAAGGTCATCGGCGGCGACGTCGAGACGTTGCAGTCTGCCGGCATCACCACCGACTGGGCCGACACGCACGAGTGCCGTGATGCCTTCGACCGCAGCCAGTACACCGAGGCCGATGCGAAGACGGCGAAGGCGAAGCTGTCGTTCTTGAACGACGCCTCGATCGACGCCGTCAAAGAGTACATGGGCCTGAAGATCCTGCAGGGCACCGAGGAGATCCTCCGGCAGGTGGGCGTGACCACCTCGAAGCTCGACCCCCACGATTGCGTCGTCGCCTTCCAGAAGGGCGGCTACACCTCGGCGCACGTCACCGCGGCCAAGAAGGCGTTCCCCTTCCTGAAGACGTCGACCGACGCCGAGGTGAAGGCGTACATCGGCCTCAAGGTGCTCAACAACTTCGAGTCGGTCCTGGCCGACAAGGGCATCACGCCGGCCGCGATCAAAGGCCGCAAGCCGGCCGATCAGCTCAAGGCCTTCGAGCGGAGCCGGTACACCGAGGCCGACGCGCAGCAGGTGTTGAAGCGAGTGCCCACGCTGCGCACCCTCGACGCGGCCAAGAAGTACGTCGGCCTCATGGTGCTGCAGCGCACCGAGTTGGTGCTCCGCAACTGGGGCGTCACGCCGAACCCGTGGGACGACCATGAGCTGACCTCGGCGTTTGAGCGCTCTGGCTACACCGCGAAAGACGTGCAGCAGGCGAAGAAGGCGCTGCCCTTCCTCTCCCGGAGCACCGAGAAAGAGATCCAGGAGTACATCGGCTTGAAGATCGTGAACGACTCCGAGGCGATCTTGGCCGAGGCCGGCATCACGCCGGCGCACGACGCGCACGAGTGAATCGAACCGAGGCCCGTCAGCTGTCGCCCGCCGATGTTTCCCCGCCGGCGCGGCGCAGGCCGAGGGCCTTCATCTTCTTGTAGAAGTGCCCCCGCTCGAGGTCGAGCAGCCGCGCCGCCTCGGTTGCGTTGTCGCGGGTGAACGAGAGCGCGCCGAGAATGATCTCCCGCTCGGCGTCGTCGACCTGATCACGAAACGTCTTGTCGTGGCGGAACCGGGGCGGGCTGAGCGGAGCGCTCGTGGAGGGTGAGGCCACGCTCGGCGCGCTCGGCTCCGCCGGAGACGCCGGAGCGCTCTGCATCGGTGCCGTTGCCGCGACTCGGCGCCGCGGCATCAGCGCGTCGACGTCGGCGGCGGAGACCACCGGGCCTTCATTCAGAATGACGATGCGCTCCACCAGGTTGCGCAGCTCGCGCACATTGCCGGGAAAGTCGTACTGGGTGAGCCGGTAGAGCGCTTCGGGCGACAGGCGGAGCAGCTTGCGGCCATTGGTGCGGCAGGCGTCGATGAGAAACGCGTCGACGAGATCCGCCACGTCACTCAGGCGCTCGCGGAGCGGCGGCGCGTGGAGCTGCACCACGTTGAGGCGGAAGTAGAGGTCTTCGCGGAACCGGCCGGCGGCGCTCTCGGCCTCGAGGTTCTTGTTCGTGGCGGCGATGACCCGCACGTCGACCTTCAAGGTCTCGCTGCCGCCCACGCGCTCGAACTCGCCTTCTTGGAGCACCCGGAGCAGCTTGGCCTGCATCGCCGGCGGCATGTCACCGACCTCGTCGAGGAAGAGGGTGCCCTGGTGCGCGAGCTCGAACTTGCCGCGGCGGGCGGTGAGGGCTCCGGTGAACGCGCCTTTCTCGTGGCCGAAGATCTCCGATTCGATCAGCTCGTGCGGCACCGCGGCGCAGTTGAGCTTGATGAAGGGCCCGGCTTTGCGCTTGGAGTGCTGGTGAATGGCGCGGGCGACGAGCTCCTTGCCGGTGCCGTTTTCACCGGTGATGAGCACCCGGCCTTCAGACGGCGCGGCGCGTTGAATGACGGCGTAGATCTGCTTCATCGCCGAGCTGGCACCGACCATGTCGAAGCGGCCCGCCTCGGCGCGGAGCGTCTGCAGCTCCTCGACCACGCGCTGGTGTTCGAGCGCGTTGCGCAGCGCCAACAGCAGCCGGTCGCGGGAGATCGGCTTCTCCAAGAAGTCGCGCGCGCCCAGCTGAGTGGCCTTCACCGCGGTGTCGATGGTGCCGTGGCCCGACATCATGATGACGGGGAGCTCGGGGCGCAGCTGCCGCATCTTCCCCAGCGCGGCGATGCCGTCGAGGTCGGGCATCATCACGTCCATCACCACCACGTCGACCGGCTTGGCCGCGAGCACGTCGAGCGCCACGGCGGCGCTGGCGGCGAGCTCGGTGGAATACCCCTCGAGCTGCAGCGCCTGGTTCAGGGTGAGAATGATGTTTCGTTCATCGTCGACGATGAGCACGGTGGGCATTGTGGTCTTTCAGACGCGCGGTGCGGCCATTGTGCCGCGCTTGGGTGGCGTTGGCAGACCACGTTGCGAGGGTCGTACCGAGCCGTGTTTCGTCAGCGAGATCAACGACTTCTCTTGATGATGTGGGGAAGGGTCGGTATAGCGGAACGATGCGAAACGTCTCTCCCATTCTCTTCGCTGTCGCGGTGCTGTCGCTGACGGCGTGTCCGCCGACGTACCCGAACTGCAAGAGCGACGAGAACTGCACGGAGAAGGGCGAAGTCTGCGTGCAGGGGCAGTGTCACGAGTGCGCGACCGACGAAAACTGCAAGGCCGGGTTCGTCTGCGACAAGGGCTCGTTCACCTGCGTGCCGAAGCCTGAATGCACGGGCGACACGGGTTGCGGCCCGGGCAAGAAGTGCAAGCAGGGCAAGTGCGCCGTGGCGAAGGAGCCGGGCAGCTGCTTGAGCAACGACGACTGCGCCTCGGGCCAGGAATGTAAGGCCGGCAAGTGCGCGGCGCTCCCTGTCGAGGCGGCCGCGGCGTGCACCTACGAGCCGGTGCGCTTCGAGTTCAACGAGCACGTGCTGAGCGCCAGCTCGCAGTCGGCGCTGGCCGCGGTGGCCGACTGCATCAAGAAGGGTGGCCTCAAGTTCACGCTCGAAGGTCACGCCGACGAGCGCGGCACCGAAGAGTACAACATGGTGCTGTCGCAGAAGCGCGCGGCCTCAGTGCGCAAGTACTTGGTCGACCTGGGCGTTGGCGCGAGCGCGCTCGACACCGTCGGCTACGGCGAGAACCGGCCGGTGAGCGACGCGCACGACGATGCGGGCTGGGCTGCCAACCGCCGCGTCGACTTCCGCAAGCGCTGAGCTGGGCTGCCGTACTGACGTCCCCGCCGCGGTTGAATCCACAGCGGGTGGCGCCGGAGTGGGAGGGGCCCACCAGAGCTGGGAAGGCTCCCGCGCAGGTGACAGGACCCGCAGCGGCGCCGCCCAAGCGCGTGTTGCACGGCGTGGCCTACGTGGCCGACCCGTCGAGCAGCTTCTGAAAACCGGCCTCGTCGACCACGTTGACGCCGAGCTCCTTCGCCTTCGTCAACTTCGAGCCGGCCTCTTCACCCGCGACGAGCAAGTCGGTCTTCTTCGACACCGAGCCTGACACCTTGCCGCCGCGGCGCTCGATGGCCTCCTTCGCCGCCTCTCGCGTCATCGTCGTGAGCGTGCCCGTCAGCACCACCGTCTTTCCCGTGAACGGGCCGGTCTCGACGATCTCCGGCGGGGCGGGCTGAACCCCGGCAGCGAGGAGCGCCTCGACCAGCGCGCGGTTGTCTTCGGCCTCGAACCAGTCGTGAATGGAGGTCGCCATCTCCGGGCCGATGTCTTTCACCGTCTGCAGCGACTCCATCGTCGCCACCATGAGAGCGCGAATGTCGCGGAAGTACTCGGCCAGCGCCTTGGCCGTGGCCTCGCCCACCTCGGGAATGCCGAGGCCGTAGATGAAGCGGCGCAGCGTGGTGCGTTTCGAGCGCTCGATGGCCTCGA
>JAEUJT010000129.1 GCA_016793525.1 Archangium sp.
TGCTGAGCGGCGCTCCGGGGCGCGACCGCCCGGCCCTTGGGCACCGCCACCGCGTTCGCCTGGAGCGCCTTGATGGCCCCCGCGCCCTCGCGGGACCAGGTCTGGAGCGCGTGTTCGACGTCGTCGGCGCCTCCGTCGTGCCCGGCCTCGGCGCGGGTCGAGAGCTGATGCAGCACCTCTTGCGCCGCGCCCACCGCTTCATCGGGCCCGGTGACGTGGAGCGCCGTGCCCCGCTGCCCCACGCGCACGCCGAGGTGCCGCTCGATGCGCTTGAGGTGTTCGTTCTGGGCGCCGGCCAATAGGCGCGCCACGTCGGCATCGGCGAGATCGAGGTGAATGGATTTCATTCGCGTCAGCGCAGCGGCGGCAGCAGCACGTACCGACCCGGCTCGGTGCGCCGGTAGTAGTACATCTCGCGCCACGGGTAGCGCAGGTCGTTGGCGCTGAGAATGCCGGTGTCGGCGAGAGACTCGAGCGATTCTGGCAGGTCGCCGGTCTCGAGCCGGTACACCTCGAGCGCGGCCTCGATGCGCGAGCGCTGCTGCGCCGAGGCGAAGCGCTGCGCCGCGGGGTCGGTGAACGTCGTGGCGTTGCCGGAGCCAAGGCGAAACGAGCCGAGGCTGGTCTGCGCGCCGACGAAGTAGAGCGAGCCGACCACGAGCGCGGTGATGGCGACCCGGCCCGCGAGCCCGGCGAGCCTCGCCAGCGGCCCCTCGTCGGTCTCGTCGACCACCTTGCCCGAGGGCGCGACGCCCACCAGGTAGTCGAGGTTGATGAGGTTGCAGAGCGCCTTGGCGGTCTCGAACTCACCGAGGAGCGAGAGGTCGATGATGCCCTGCACGGTGCGGCCCGAGGCGACCAGGCCGTACACCCGGCGCTCGTTTTCACCCACCGACTGGAACTCGCCTTTGTTCTCGCTTTTCTTCTCTTCGGCGAAGGCGTCGTCGAGCGCGGCGTCGAACGCGTCGGCCGCTGGTGCCGGCGCGGCGGGCAGGTCTTTCTTCCGCTCGAAGGTCATCTGGTAGGTGGTGATCTTCTTCTTCACCACCGGCCATTCGTCGACGCGCCGGAAGCCCTCCATCAGCACCGACTCGGCTCGCAGCGGCGTGAGCGACGGGTCTTCTTCGACGTCGACCTGCTCGAAGGCGTAGGTGCCCGACTTCCAGGTGAACAGCCGGTACAGCGTCTCCGACGTCTGGAGCTGCACCATCTCGCTGAACTTCTCGGCGGTGATGACCCGGTGGCTCACCAGCACGTCGCCGAGGCGCTGGAGCGTTCGCTTCTGCGTCTCGAGCGCGAAGTCGAGCTGGTTGTCGGTGATGAGGTTGGCGCGCACCAGCATGCTGCCGATGAGATCTTTGCGGTTTCGGCTGGTGGTCTCGGCGCGAACGATGTTGCCGTCTTTGAACGACACCGCGACCTCTTCGCCGCGGTTGGTGAGCGTCAAGATGCCGGTCTTCGTCTGCTGCCCGATGAGCTGAAGAATGTCGGCGATGCCGAAGTCTTTCAGCGTGCCCTTGAGCGCCATGCGTCAGCCTCCCTGCTTCTTGCGCAACCCGCGCAGCGAGAGGAGGTAGACGAGCGCGAAGATCACCACCAGCGGCACCAACCGGAGCACGAGCGGCAGCGGCTCGTAGGGCGCGCGCAGCACGCCGTTGCGCAGCACGACGCCGGCCACCACGAGCGAGAAGATCAGCCCGTACACCGCCCCCCGAACGGGGAAGCCGGCGAAGACGTGGCCCATGCCCGAGTAGATGAGGCCGAGGCCGTAGCTCGTGCGCTCGATGCGGCTCTGGTACCGGGCCACCTCGAGCTGCTTGCGCACCTTCTGCGACGGCGCCACCACGTTCTTCTTGGCGAACACGTTCACGCACTGCGTGCACATCATGCTGCCGCGGGACACGTCGGGGTCTCCGCGGTGGCTCACCGGGCGGCCGCACTTGGTGCAGCCGCGCGTCGCTCCCACGGCGCGGGCGGCCAGGCCCAGGGCCACCAGCAGCGCGGCGGCGATGGCCGGGTAGAACGGCGCGGTGCCCTGAGGCACGTCGCCCAGCAGCATCTGGGTCAGCTGCGAGGTGATGCGCGCCGGGGCGTCGCTCGTGGCGAGCGAGACGAGGCTGCTCGAGGCCAGCGGCTCCGAGAGGAGGTGCTCGTTCGCCTCGATGGGGCCCTTGGTGACTGGCTGGGTGTCGATGGCGGCCAGCCGAGGGTCGCGGCCGCGGGCCTCGTAGAACATCTGGGTCGCGGTGTCGGCTTCACCGGCGACGTTGTCTCCGTAGAGGAGGTAGCGGCGCTGGTACAGCCGGGCCAGGTTGAACGGGGCGCTGGCGTTGGTCGGGTCGTCGTCGGTCACGCCGCGGAACATCGCCTTCGAGTTCTCGAGATCGCCCTGCGCCATCAGCGCCACGCCCAGGTTGACGCGGGCGGCCGACGCGCGGGGCTCGATGGCCAGCGCGCTCTTGAGGTGGGCGATGGCGGGGTCGAGGTCTCCGCGGCGCAGCTCGTACCGGCCCAGCACCGACAGCTCGGCGAACGACGCCTTGCCCTCGGCCGCGAGCGCCTTGAGCTCGTCGACGATGGGGCCGACGCCCGGGCCGCCGCGATCGACGAGGTAGAGCGCCTCGGCGCGCGTACCGGCGAACTGGGTGCGCTCGGAGACGGCGCCGCCCACCGTGGGCACCACCCCCAGCAGCGCGATGAACACAGCCGCGACGAGGCGCTCGGCCGACGTGCAGTACAGCGTCACCGCGGCGAAGATCGCCAGCAGCACCGGCACCACGCCCAAGCGAAAGACGAGCGGCAAGCTGAGCGCGATGACGCCCAGCGCCGCGGTCTGCCAGCGCGCCGCCGCCCGGGGAAAGAAGAAGTGAAAGTCGTAGAGGAAGTAGAAGCCGTGTTTCACCAGCAGCACCAGCAGCAGGGCGACCGCGGTGGCGATGAGGCCGAGCAGGGCGATCGACGCCAGGTCGGCCACCATGGGTCTCCAGGAGCGCGGGTCGGTCAGCTGCCGGTTGAGGGCTCGTTGAAACGCGCTGACGTAGCGGCCGATGTTCGACGGATCAGACGTGAAGTAGATGAGGGCCAGGCTGGTCCACGACGAGGGCACGTCGGGAGACAGCTCGACGGCGGTCAACGCGATCTCCACCGCCGCGCCAGAATCGCCGGCGGCTTCACGGGTCGCGGCTGCGCGGAAGAGCGCTGCGGTCCACGTCTCGAGGTTCGACGCGCCGATTCTCCGCCGGAGCGCCGACAGCTTGGCCCTGGCTTCTTGCTCCGCGCGCACCTCGTTGCTGGCGTTGGCCGCCTGCCAGGCCTTGAACGCCTCGAGCAGCTCGGCATCGGAGGTGGGCGTGATGCGCAGCTCGGGCGGCGCGGGCCTCGACGGTGGTGGGGGCGCCTGAACGGGCGCGAAGAGGGGCGCGGGGTCTGGCTTCGGCGCGGGCTTCTTCGGCTCATCGGGAACCGGCGCGTCGTCGTCGATGGTCTTCGGCAGCGGCGCGGGCTTGCCCCGGCGGGTCGGAGGAGACGGCTCGTCGTCGGCGGTGTCATCGACCGGCGGGTCGAGATCGTCGCCAGGGGGCGGTGTTTTGGGCGCGGGTTTCTTCGCCCGCACCGCCGGAGCGTCAGGGTCGATGAGCTCGATTTGGGCCCAGGCGGTGCTGGCCACCATCACCGCACACGCGCACACGAACGCTCTCATGGAGAATTCGTGAAAGTGTAGACGACGCTCGGGTGTCGAGCGAGTTCCGATTTCGGGCTAGGCCCACCCGCATGGACGACGTGGGACGGAGCCTGGAGCGGCTGGTGGGCATCATGAAGCGTTTGCGCGCGCCCGACGGGTGCCCGTGGGACCGCGAGCAAGACCTGCGGAGCCTGCGCCCGTATCTGGTCGAGGAGACCTACGAGGTGCTCGACGAGATGGACCGAGTGTCTTTCGGTGGCCCGTGGAAGCCGCTCGCCGAGGAGCTCGGTGACCTGCTGTTCCAGATCGTCTTCCACGCCCACCTCGCCGCCGAGAAGGGCGAGTTCACGATGGCCGACGTGGCCAACGCCATCTCCGACAAGCTCGAGCGGCGGCACCCGCACGTCTTCGGTGAGGCGCAGGTGAAGGGCGCGGAGCAGGTGCTGCAGAACTGGGCCAAGCTGAAGGCCGACGAGCGCAAAGAGAAGACGGGCAAGGCGGGGAGCGTGCTCGACGGCGTGCCCTCGGGGGCTCCGGCGCTCCAGCGGGCCGAGCGGCTGACCGAGAAGGCCTCGCGCATCGGCTTCGATTGGCCCGACGTGAAGGGCGCCAGGGAGAAGGTCGACGAGGAGCTGGCCGAGCTCGACGAAGCGGTGGCCTCGGGTGACCGCGACGCCATCGAGCACGAAATGGGCGACGTGCTGTTCGCGCTGGCCAACGTGGCGCGCAAGCTCAACACCCCGGGTGAAGACGCCCTCCGCGGCACCAACGCGCGCTTCGTGCGGCGGTTTCACCACGTGGAGGCGAAGTTGGAGGCCGCCGGCATTCCCTTCGGCGAGGCGACCCTCGAGGTGATGGACCGCTTCTGGGACGAGGCGAAGGCCGAGGAGAAAGCCGCCAAGCCAAAGTGACGTGGTAGGTCAGCGCGCATGTCCTCCGCCGTCAACGCCGTGGCCGTCTTCGTCGCGCTGCAGCACCTCGGCTTCTTCGTGCTCGAGTCGTTCTTGTGGACGAAACCGGCGGGCCTGAAGGTGTTCCGCAACACGCCTGAAAGGGCCGAGACCACCCGCGTGCTGGCCGCGAACCAAGGCGTGTACAACGCGTTCCTCGCCGCTGGGTTGCTGTGGAGCGTGGTGGCGGGTGACGGGCTCCGCGTGCCGCTGCAGATCTTCTTCTTCGCCTGTGTCGTCGTGGCCGGTTTGGTGGGCGGCTTCACCGTGAGCAAGCGCATCATCGCGATTCAAGCGGTGCCGGCGGCCATCGGTCTGGTGCTGGTGCACCTGTAGTCAGCGAGCGAAGTCGCAGGCGCCCTCGGTGCACGTCGCCGGGAGCGTCGCGCGCGGCGTACCGGCGAAGACCGACGTCACGAAGTCGAGCACCTGGGCGCGCGCCGCCAACCCCGCGGCGGAGTTGCGGTCGGCGAACCCGTGAATTGCGCCAGGGCTCACCTCGGTCGGGGGCACTCGGTAGTGGGTCATGGTGGTCACGCCCAAGGCAGGGTCGTCTGCGCGGAGGCCGGCCCACGGCGTGAGGGGTGCGCCGAGCAGCCGAGCTCCAGTCGCCGCCGCGAGCAGGTCGCTGCCGATGTTGGGGAGCACCGGGTCGCCCACGCTCATCTGCTCGAGGAACACCTTGGTCGATGGGTCCACTGCGCGGCTCCAGGCGGCGCCGTCGACGGGGTCCCAGTTCGTCTGGGTCATGGCCAGGCCCAGCGCGCGGTCGAGCGAGCTCGGCGTCGACGGCCGCAGGAACGTGTCGATGGTCGACCAGATGTCGGCCTGGTCGATGAAGTGTGTCCACCCCGCGCCGGGCACGTTGAGCACCGCGGCTGAGATCGTGTCGTTCTGCAGCGAGAAGCAGAAGCCCATCACGCCACCGAGCGAGCCGCCCGCGTACATGACCTTGTCGGAGCTGGGCCTCCGCCCGGTGGCCACGTTGGTGACGCCGTGCAGGGTGGGGGCGCTCAGCGCGTCGCCCAGGCTCGAGGCCAGCGCCGCCTGCAGCCCGCTCGCATCGGCCAGGGCC
>JAEUJT010000132.1 GCA_016793525.1 Archangium sp.
AACACGGAAACAAGGTAGATCGCTCCACAAAATGACCCTGCCATTGTTTCGACGCAGCGCCGCAATGTGGGCAGTTTTGATGGGTGTTCTGGGGTGCGATCGACCCACCCCCGAAGGCGCCAAGCCGAGCAACGGGGCGTCAGACGACGTGGTCGCGAAAATCGGGGCCTCGACCCTCACCGTGGCCGACGTGGAAGCGCGGCTCGCGGAGCAACCGGAGTTCGTGCGGGCGCGGTACTCGACGGTGGAGCGAAAGCGCGAGTTCGTCGACACCCTGGTGACCAACGAGCTGCTGGTGCAGGAGGCGAAGCGCCAGCACCTCGACGACGACGCGGCGGTGCGGAGCGCCCTCGAGCGGGCATTGATTCAGCGGCTCCTCCAACAGGAGGTGAGCAACGCGCCGGTGACCGAAGCGGCGGTGAAGGGCTTCTACGACGCGAACGTCGAGCAGTTCGTTCGGCCCGAGCGGCTCCGCGTCTCGCACGTCTTCTTCGCCAGCCCGAAGACCGACGCGAAGCACGCGCAGCTGAAGGCCGAGGCGGCACGGGAGTTGAGCCAGCTGATGGCGGTGAAGCCCGAGGTTCGGGCGGGGGCGTTTGCGGCGGCGGTGAAGCGGCGCTCCAACGACGAGGTGAGCAAACCGCAAGACGGAGACCTGGGGCTGCGCACCATCGACGAGTTGCGCCAGGCGTGGGGCGAGGCGGTGGCTGAGGCGGCGACGGCGCTCCAAGCGCCGGGAGACGTCAGCGCGGTGGTGGAGTCCGAGAAGGGGTTTCATCTGATTCGCCTGGCGGGTAGGCAGGTCGGCACCACCGAATCGGTTGAGCAGGCGACGCCGCGCATCACCGCCAGGCTCGAAGCGGAGAGCCGGGCCAAGCGACTCGAAGCCCTGGTGGCGAAGCTGAAGGGCGCCACGCCGGTCGAGGTGAAGTCGGGAGCGCTGGAGCGGGTGAAGGTGCAGGTCCCTTCGACGCTCCTCGACGGCGCCGCGCCGACGACGAAGTAGCCGCCTGGGTGGTACCCGCAAAATGAAAAACCCCGGCCCGATGTTCTGGGCCGAGGTCTTCATTTCAACAGACTGGACGGGGAGCGTTACGCGGCAACCTCCTCGGTCTCGGTGGTCGACGTCTCCTCGTTCTCCGCGGTCCCGGGGGGCGGCGTCTCCTCGGTGGTGGTGACCTTCTTCTCCTCGGTCACCTCCTTCTGCTTGGGCTTCGTGTTGCCGGTTTTCTCGGAGCCCTCGCCCTTCTTCTTGGTTCGCGATGGAGGCTTTGCGGCCTTGGGCAAGGTGATGGAGATGCCGACCTCGAGCAGCGAGCCGCGGGCGTCCATGGCCAGACCCCGGAGCCGGAGCAGCCGCGCCTTGGCGCTCTCGACGGCACGCGCGTGCGCCGCGACCGCCTCGTCGAGCGCGGCCTGGGAGGCGACCGCTTCATCACGGGCCTGCAGCAATTCCTGCGCGGTGGTGGCGCCGACGGGGAGCTCCTGAAGCCGCGTCGCGAGCTCCGTTGCCAGCTCGACGGGCCCCTTCGGAAACGCCTTCAGACCCTTTTCGGTCACTCCGGAGAAGGCAATCAACATCGCCTTGACCCGCATCAGGAAGGTTTTGAGCCTTTTCTGCACTGTCTTGTTCTGCGCCTCGAGTGTGTCGACGGTGAGCTGGGTGCGCTTCTCCAGTTCAACGGCCTCGGCGCCCAAGGCCTGAACGCTCTTCAGTCGTTCAAACAACGCGGCTTCGAGTTTGTCTTTGTAGACAAAGACAATCGCGGCAACGGCCTCGACCAGCGCCGTCAGATTGAGGGTACGGACATCGGCATCGCGCTGCGCATTGCTTTTCTTCATGGCGTGCTCCTTTTGGGCGACCCGAGATTGATTCCCGTGTCGCGTGGAGGGCATGAGCAACCTGAATGCCAACGCAAGCTCTCGAATTCATGGAAGATGGTCGAGAGGAGGGCCGTTTGGAGCCTCGAAAACAGCTCAAACGCACGGCCAAACCGTGGAGCAACGCCAAATCGGCCCTGCTCATGTCACGAGCAACCCCAAATCGGCCTGCTCATGTCACGAGCAACTCCAAACCGAGCCTGCTCATGTCACGAGCAACGCCAAATCGGCCGGCTCATGTCACGAGCAACCCCAAAATCGGCCTGCTCATGCCACGAGCAACCCCAAATCGGCCTGCTTCATGCCATGTGATCGCTCAAGGCTCCGGCAGCTCGAGGTCGATGACCGTACACGGCTCGTCGCACTCGCTCGTGGAAACGTTGATGACCCGCGTCGGCCCGTGCCGCCACTCGCCGCGATCTTCGTGAATGTGCCCGAAGAGGTGGACCTGGGGTTCACCCGCTCCACGTGGCGGAGGAGATCAGCGCACCCCACGCGCCGCCCGTCGTAGCAGCGATCGCCCAGCCCCTCGGGAGGGCCGTGCGTCACCAGCACGTCGATGCCCGGCGGAATTGCGCACCACTTCGCGTCGATGTCTGGCCCGCGCTGAAGGTTGAACGCCCAGTCGTAGAACCAGGGCTGCCACGGGCTCCCCCAGATGCGAAGGCCGTCGACGGTGGCCTCCTCATCTTCGAGGTACGTCAGCCCGTGCATGAGCGCGCGCGCGGCGGGTGGATCTTCTTGGAAGAGAAAGTCGTGATTCCCCGCGATGACGACTTTGTGCCGATGCGGCTGCGCCCGGAGGAAGTCGGCGACCTCTCGCACCTGCGAGGTCTTGCCGCGCTGGGTGAGATCTCCGGCATGAATCAACACGTCGCCCGGCGGCACCACCAGCTTCCGGTGGTACCCATGGGTGTCGGCCATCGCCACCACGCGCACGCGCCGCATGGAGCCTCAATACAGCGTCTGCAGCTCGGTGCCAGCGTAGGAGCGCGCCAAAATCTGCTCGAACGTCCACCCCTTGGTGGCCAAAACCCGCGCCCCCCACTGGCACAGCCCCGCGCCGTGGCCGAAGCCCTTGCCGTGCAGCACGACGCTGTC
>JAEUJT010000133.1 GCA_016793525.1 Archangium sp.
CGGTCGACGTGGTCTGCATGGCTGACTCCTCGGTTGGAAGGCGCTGCTGTGCTTTCCAAACGGTAAGTCAGTGCTTGTCGAACGGCAAGCGCGTCTCAGGCCTGCAGGTGGCTGCCCAGGCGCATCACCCGCAGCGCCGCGGTCTGAACCCGCGCCCACCAGCGCTTGTCGGTTCGGGGGACCAGCGCGCTGAGCACGAGCATCAAGGCGGTGAGCACGGTGAGGTGGGCGTCGATGTCGACCTGCTCGCCGCGACCGCGCACGGCCTTGTCTCGCTCGATGACGCTGTTGACCAGGCCCAGCCAGGGAGCGGCCTCGGCGCGCACCCAGCGCACCAGCTCGTCGGGGCGGGCGAGCAGCTCGTGCACCAGAAAGCGGGCGATCTCCGGGCTCTCGGTCAGGCGCTTGGCGACGAGGGCAATGACCGACCCATAGTCGTCGGGCGCGCGAATGAACTCGCTCGCGACCGAGGGGAAGACCGTGCGCAGCTGCTCCGCGAGGTGGCCGTACACCGCGCCGTGGAGCTCCTCTTTGGTACGAAAGTGATGCATCAGCGCCTGTTTGCTCATGCCCGCCGCCTTGGCGACGTCGGCGATGCTGCTGCCCTCGACGCCCCGGGAAGAGAAGGTGGAGAGCGCGGCGACGAGAATTCGTGTCCGCGGCGGCTGAACCGGCTTGGAGCGGCGCTGGGGCATGGGCGCGTTCTACAGCGGAGGGGTCACGAACACCTTCGGCAAGCGCGGAACATGCGCGGTAGGGTGCGCGCGGTGGCACGACCTTCGTTGCTCTCCGTCGCGTGGCGCCAGCCGGTGGTGGCGGCGCTGCTCACGGGCGTCGGCGTCCTGACGCTGGCGACGCTTGGGGTGACGGGGCCGGGGCAGACCACGACCGCGCTCTCCGCGATGCCGTACCTCGACATGTGGGTGCGGTGGGACGCCGGCTGGTACCAGGCCATTGCCGAGCACGGGTACACGTACTCCCCGACGGAGCAGAGCGCGGCCGCGTTTTTCCCGGTGTACCCGCTGCTGATCCGCGGGGTGATGGCGGTGAGCGGCTGGTCGGTCTTCGTCTGTGGCGTGGTGGTGACGTGGGTGATGGGTTTTCTGGCGGCGTTGACGTTCTACGCCTGGGCCCGCTGGCTCCGTGGAGATCAACCCGCCGGCCGCGCGCTCTGGTTGCTGCTGCTGTGGCCGTTCGCCTCGTACCTGGCGGGCGCGATGTACTCAGACGCGACGTTCCTCCTCTGGGCGACGCTCGCCTTCGGGTTGCTGGAGCGCGGCCGGCCCGGGTGGGCGACCTTCTTCGGCGTGTTGGCGACGGCGACGCGGCCCATCGCTCCGGCGGTGGTGTTGGGCCTGGTGGCGCGGTCGATCGAGATTCGCCGGGTTTCCGGGCAGCCGCTCACCGCGCGCGACTTTCTCCCGCTGGCCTCGGGGCTCGGGCTGGCGGCGTTTATGGCCTTCTTGGGGTGGCGCTTCGGAGACCCACTCGGGTTCCTCACCACGCAGCAGGGGTGGAACCAGCTGTCTGGGCTCGACTCGCTGCTCAAGGTGAAGGCGCTGTCGAAGTACCACGGCGTCGATCTGCTGCTGCCGCTCTTCCACGCCGCCCTGGCGCTGCTGTGCTTGGTGTTGGGCTGGCGAATTCGGAGGACCGTCGGGTGGGGTTACACGGTGTACGTGTGGGCCGCGGTGGGAATTCCCCTGATCTCCTCGCGCGATTTCATCGGCCTCGGCCGGTACGCGCTGGCCGCGTTCCCCGTGTTCTTGGAGCTCGAGCGGGTGGCGTCGACGACGCGGAGCCGCTGGTGGTGGGTGGTGGCGCTGAGCGGCGCGCTGCTGGTGTGGATGACCGTGCGCTTCACCACCGGCCGCTACAACGCGTAGCCGTCACTTCTCAGGGTCGGTGACGCGCTCGACGAAGCGGCTCAGCGCGTACCCGATGGAGATCATCGGCACGAAGAAGAGGTGCATCGGGCTGGTGCCGTAGGTGCTCGAGTGCGCCTCGTTCACCCGCCAGCGATCGAAGTACACGAACGCGACGACGCCGATGCCCAGCCCGAGCGCCAGCACCGTCATGGGGAAGCCGAGGTCGACGGCGGTGACGTTGGCCACCACCAGCGCGTGGAGCACGCCCGAGAAGATGAAGGTGACGATGGCGCCGAACAGCACCGCGCCGGTGATGACGTGCGGCCAGGCCGAGCCCTTCCCGCGTTCCATCGTGGTGTGCTCGCCCGCGCGATCGCCAGTGGCCATGGCGCAGCAGTCTACGAGAATTTGGCCGGGGGCCACTCGCCCTTCGCCTCGAGCGTTTTTCGAATGTCGGGGTTCTCGTCCATGAAGGCCTTGAGCGACTCTTCGGTGATCTGCACGTCGAGATCGACGGCGCCCACCTTCGCCTGGCACGCGAGCCGCGAGAACGGGCGCACGTCGAACGCGAGATCGAGCCGGTCCATCTCCATGTCATCTTGCTCGGACAGCGAGTCGAGGCCCTTCTTCACCCACACGTGACACGTCGAGCAGGCGCACACCCCGCCGCAGGAGTGCCCGACCTGGGCATCTCCGGTCTCAGCGGCGTCGAGGATCGACGTCCCGGGAGGCACCTCCACCGTGACCTCGTGCAGCGGGCTGATGAAGCGAATTTTCGGCATGGCGGGCGTGAGCTCAGAAGTCGTCGACGCGGTGGCCGACTGCGGCGGTGGAGATGGCGCGGTTCATGATGCGCTCAACGAAGGGCTTGGCGGCCTCGTCGAGGGCGGTGATGGCGTCTTTGAGCACCTGGTGCTCCGTGACGCTCGCGGCGAGCTGCTCCAGCTCGGCCACCTGCGCTTCGAAGGCGCTGCGCTCCGAAGGGGTCAGGAGATCGCCGTTGTTCACGAGCTGCTTCTTCGCGTCGATCACCACCCGCTTGGCGTCGACCTGCTGCTCCACCAACAGCCTGCGCTGCACGTCGTCTTCGGCGTGCTCAATGGAGTCGAGGAGCATCTGCTCGATCTCCTCGTCGGTCAGCCCGTGCGTCGGCTTCACCGTCACGTGCTGCTCGGTGCCCGTCGTCTGCTCCTTCGCGGTGACCGAGAGAATGCCGTCGGCGTCGATGGCGAACTTCACCTCGACGCGGCCCATGCCGGCGGGCATCGCTGGAATGCCCTTGAGCGAAAAGCGCGCGAGCGAGCGGCAGTCGGCCACCATTTCCCGTTCGCCCTGCACGACGTGAATGTCCATCGCCGTTTGGCCATCTTGGAACGTGGTGAACACCTGGGCCTGCGCGGTGGGAATCGGCGAGTTGCGCGACACGAGCTTCTCCGCCACGCCGCCCATGGTCTCCAACCCGAGCGAGAGGGGAATGACGTCGAGCAGCAACACCTCGTCTTGGCGCGCCTCGTTGGTGAGCAGGTCGGCCTGAATCGCCGCTCCCAGCGCAACGACTCGGTCGGGGTCGATGTCGGCCAGCGGGGGCTTGCCGAACAGCTCGGCTACGAAGCGGCGCACCGCGAGCACGCGCGTCGAGCCGCCCACCAACACCACGCCGTCGATCTCCGCCGGAGTCAGGCCCGCATCTTTCAGCGCGCGCTTCACCGCGGTCCCCGTCTTCTGCAGCAGCGGCGCGATCCACCCGTCGAACTGGGCGCGGGTCACCTCAAACGGCGCGCCTTCGAACGTCACGGTGGCGGAATCGCTGGCTGTCAGCGCCTCCTTCGCGGCCTTGGCGGCTTGGAGCAGCGTCGCGACTTGAGACGGGGAGGGCGCCTCGAGCTTCCGCGCTGCGAGCACCTGCTCGACGATGCGGCGATCGAAGTCGTCACCGCCGAGCGCGGAGTCTCCACCCACGGACTTCACCTGAAACACGCCGTCGACGAGCTGGAGAATGGAGATGTCGAAGGTGCCGCCGCCCAGATCGTAAATGGCGAACGTGCCCTGGGCTTTTTTGTCGAGGCCGTAGGCGAGCGCCGCGGCGGTCGGCTCGTTCAGCAGCCGAAGCACGTCGAGCCCAGCCAGCCGGCCCGCGTCTTTCGTGGCCTGGCGCTGCGCGTCGTCGAAGTACGCGGGCACGGTGATCACCGCTTGCTCGACCTTGCCGGCGAAATGCGCCTCGGCGCGGCGCTTCAAGTGCCGGAGAATCTCGCCCGACACCTCGATCGGCGTCACCGGCTGCCCTCCAGCGACCTCGAACCGCACCACGCCCTTCGCTCCGGCCGTGAAGCGGTACGCGCCGAGCTTCTTCGTCTCCACGTCGCCGAGGGACTTGCCCATGAAGCGCTTCACCGACTTCAACGTGTCGGTCGGCGCGTCAGA
>JAEUJT010000167.1 GCA_016793525.1 Archangium sp.
TGGCGAGGTCGCGGGTGTAGGTGAAGCCGCCCCAGGCGCTCCAGCGGTCGGTGAGGTCGTAGGCGCCGGAGAGCGACGCGCCCACGCTGCCCGCGCGCGGGTTGTTCTGGCTGGTGGTGGTGGCGGTGCCGATGACGTCGAGCGCGAGGTCATGCGCGTGCCCAACCGTGGCCATCAGCAGCGCCGCCAGCGCGACAAAACGCATCACCGCTGACAACCCGCGTCGCGGCCCGAAGTTGCGCGCACCTTCGACTACCCGTGAATCGCCATTCCGATGATGAAGGCGAGGCCGAGAATGAAGCTGCCGATGACGATGCCGACCGAGGTGTTCTGGTCGGTCTCGAGCTCCTTGAACACGTCGAAGGGAAGCAGCTTGCGAATGACGAAGAAGCCGGCCACCAGCACGCCCATGCCCACCATCGAGAAGACGAGCGACGTCACCAGCGGTTTCACCAACAGGTCCCAGTTCATCATTTGCCTCCCATGAAGCCGTCGTGCCACAGCAGAATGCCCGCGGGCGCCAGCCGCACCGTCGCCGGCAGCGCGCCACGTTCGTCGTCGGGGAACCGGTCGAGCCCCATCGCGTGCAGCCCGGCGTAGGCCAGCACCAACATGCCTCCGAGGTATTTCACGGTGCACCTCCGTTATTCATCGTCGTCATCGTCATCAGAGACTTTCGCGTGGGGAAAAGTGCTGACGCCCGGCGCAGATTGAAACACCGATTCGTTCCACCGCTCGGTCTCGAAACCGCTCGCGCGTATCGAGGAGAAGATGGGCCCGAGCAGCAGGAGAATAAAAATGAAACACGGGCAGCAGAACCCGGGCCCGTCGTCGGCATTCACTCGCACCGAGAAGTCAGTGGCTTTGCCCGCTTCGTACTGCGGCGTGACGCGCACCATGTACATGCCTGGGTCGACCACGTCTGTCTGTTTTGTCTCGTCGCGGCTGCCTTCGCTCCAGCGCTCGCCGTCGTCGACGCCGGAGTAGTAGCTCGGCTCGGCGTACACCGAGATGACCTCTCCGTCGGCGGTGTTCACCAGGGCCACGTCGACGCCGAGCCAGTTGTTGTCCAACCCCGGCGCGTCGAGGTGCACCTCGAGCGGGACCTTCTTCTTGATCTCGAACGGCTCGGAGAATTGCTGCGATTCGGGGCTGCCCGGCGCGGCGTGGGCGGGCACGGTGAAGGTGCCGCGGTAATATTCGGCGGTGGTCCCCAGCATCGCGAACACCATCATCAACACCAGCAACACGCCGCCCCAGATCGCCGACCACACCCAGCCTTCAGACGCTTTGGTCTTGTGCGGGTTGAGCTGGGCGGGGGCGATGCCCGTGGGCGCGGGCTGTTTCTCGAGCGCAAAGGCCTTCTCGACCACCTCAGACGCGAGCAGCACGCCGAAGGTGTAGGTGGCTTCGCTATCGGTGAAGTCGAGGTTCACCGACTTCGGCGGAGAAATGTATTCAGTTGCGCGCGCGAGCTCGCCGACCTGCACTTGCCAATAACACTCGCCGGCCACGTAGTCGGTGCGTGCGTAGACTTCTTGGTACGCGCGGTACGACTCATTTTTGTACTTCACCTCGCGGAAGTTCTTTTGCACCTCACCCGCGGCGATGGGGGTCAGCAGAGTCCAGTGGCCGTTGGCGTTCATCAGCCAGCGGAAGCCCTCGGCGCGGTTCCAGAGGAGGTATTCTTCCCACGCGTAGCGCGTGCCTTCGACCTCACAGCTGCGAATGAGAAACGCGAGGGCGGTGAAGGTGACACCGTCAAGTGTGCCCTTGCGCCCGAGGGGTATGCGCGGGTCGTAGGGCGGCTTGTCGAGGTGCTGCAGGAACGAGAGCTTCCCGTGCGCCACGTCGAGGAGCGCGCCGCAGAAGGGGCAGGCCACGCGCTTGGCGGCGTCGGGCGCTTGGAGCGCGAGCATGCCGTTGCATTGCGTGCAGCGGGCGTCGTGGAGCGCGGTGCGCTTCGGCGTGGGCTGCAGCTCCGACGGGTCGAACCCGAGCTGCTTCAGCGTGACGCGGTTGCCGACGTAGGCCTCGCCTGGCGACATCTCGGCGTAGTCGAGCGAGGCGAAGACCCCCGCTGGGCCAGTGGCGTCGATGAAGACGTGCTTCTTGTTGTACGCGGGAAGCTGGCCTTGGGCCGACGTGGTTTCGGCGAAGCCGACCTCTTCGACGACGAAGGTGCGCTCCCGCAGGGTGAAGGTCTCGAGGGGCCGCAGCGTGTCGGGGCCGGGCGGAGTGGTGGCCTCGATGGGGAACATCAGGTTCCACTCGCCCTCTGATTCGGAGAGCCACGCGGTGCGGCCGTCATCGAAGGTGAGGCACCATTCGTCCCACGTCGCGGAGCCGTTCGACTTCTGCAGGCGGCCGACGAGGGTGAAGGCCGCTCCGGAGTGTGTGCCCGCCAGGCCGACCTTGAGCGGTGATTCGGTGTCGACGAGCTCGGCGACTTTGCCCCGCGATTCGAGCGAGGCGCCGCTGCGCACGACGACGGTGTTGCAGTACTCGCAGACTTTGACCGGGCCCGCACCGGGGTTGAACTCGACCGGCGCGCGGCAAGATGGGCAGTCGCCGACTTTCACGCCGAGAGGCCCCCCATACGCATCACTCCGTCATACCGCAGGCGCGGGCGAGACGTTCGACGAAGGTGACGGGGTCGTCTTTCGACATGGGCGCCGGCTTTCGGTGCGTGCGCCGCCGTTCGAGGTGACGCCGCTCGACCTCGAGTCGCACTGGGAGTAGCTCGCGCGCGTGCGCCGAATGCTCGTTTTCGTGGTGGGGACGTCGGTGGCCTGCGCCACGCTCTCCACGCCGCGCGCGCTGCTCGACGAGGCGCCGGTGTGTACCGACTTTGGCGACTTCGAGCGGCGTGCGGGGGCGATGCTGCAGACCGTTCAACCCGAGAGCCCCGAGGCGGCGCAGGTGCACCAGGCGCGTCAGGCCTGCGCGCGCGCGACGCTCGAGCGGCTGTTGGAGGTGCGGGAGAAGCGCGGTGCCGAGGCCGCGCAGGGCGTGCTCGACGACCTGGCCATGGCGTTTTCGCCGCCGGTGTTCTCGGCGTTGGTGCGCGACCTCGCCTCGTCAGACGACGCGCTGCGGGGCATGGCGGCGCTCGCGGCGGCCACTGCGGCGTCGAATCGCCGGCAGCAGCAGCGCGACGGGGCCGAGAAGAAGGCGCTCGAGTCGTGGCAGGTCGAGGTGCCGGCGTCTCCGTCGATGTCCGACGAGCTGCCCGTCGAGGCGCAGCTGACGCCGTGTGATGTCGCCGATGCGCGGCTGGCGTTGGCGTGTCTGGCCGAGGCGGTGCGCCGCGACGTGCCCACCGAGGTGGTGGCTCCGCGCGCGCTGGTGGCCAGCGGGCAGGCGCAGCGGGAGGTGGCGAAGCTGCCTGCGGCGAAGCGGTTGGTGGCGCTGGCGCGGGTGGTGAAGGTGATGGAGGCCATCGGCGTGCGAGACGCGACGTTGGAGGACTCGTTGCGCGTGGCCTGTGACGGCGCGTGGCCCGAGGTGGATGCGGCGGTTGGGCGCGGTGAGCCGACCCGCGCCGCGCAGCTCGCGACCCCGTGCGGTGGAGTGGGGGCGCGGAAGAAGGCGGTTGACGCGCTTCGGGCGGCGGCCGTGACGGCGCAGCTGGCCGAGGCGCAACGTGCCGGGGCGCGAGGCCATGCGGCGGCGCTCCACCGGGTGGTCGCGGCGATGTTTGGCGGGCCTGCCGCGGAGTGGCCGACGCCGTCGGGTGCGTGGGACCTGTCTCGGCTGCAGTGCGC
>JAEUJT010000169.1 GCA_016793525.1 Archangium sp.
GGGCAGCTCGTCGACGGAGAGGAAGGGCGTGCCCCGCAGCGGCGCGGCGGCCACCCAGGGCACTCCGGTATCAGCGCTGCGGGCCCAGACGTAGCGCGCCATCTCGAAGCGCTCGGTGCCGACGCCCAACGTGAGGTAGCGGAAGTTCGCCGCGCCTGGTTCTTCGAGCGCGGCGCGGGCCTCTCGCAGCGCTCGGTTCCGCGTGCCGTAGCGCGTGTCATCGCGGCCGAGGAGCCAGGCGGAGGTGGCTCCGGAGAGCGCGACGACCGCCGTGACGCTCGCTCGCAACCACGCCACTCGCTCGACCGCTTCGCTCGCGAAGGCCCAGCACATCGGGATGCACATCGCCGCCAGCCACACCCACTTGTCGGGGGCCACGCCGACGCGCCCGCTGACGAAGGAGAGCCCCGCGCACGCCAGCGTCGCGACGCCCACCACGCGACCTGGCACGCGGCCGATGGAGAGGGCGACCACGGCGCTCCACATCGAGAGCCCGATGACAATTGCCCCCACGGCTGAGCGCGGCGCCAACAGCTTGCTGCCCGGCGTCGCCACCGCCGCTCGCATGGCCTCGATGAAGGGCGCCAACAGCCACACCGCCACGCCCGCTGCGACGAGCGCGGAGATGATGATGGCGACGCGGCGCTTCCACGACGGCTGAACGCAGAGGGCCAGCACGCCCGCCACCGCGAGCGCGACCACCGCCGCCGCGTGCGACGACACCGAGGCCACCGCGAGCGCGCCGCCCGCCACCACGCCGCGCCACGAATTCGAGGTCGCCCAGCACGCTCCGGCCGCGAGCGCGAGCGCCACGCCCAAGGTGAACGGCCCCTGCCCGTAGGGAAAGACGTATTGGAAGAGGAGGGGGTGCGCCGCGCACAACCACGCCGCCACGTGGCCCGCCGAGCGCGACGACGTGCGCTCCACCAGCAGACTCAGCGCGAAGGTCAGCAGCACCGGGAGCAGCGCCATCAACGCCGCATAGGCCCGCTCGAGCCCCACGCCTGGCACGCGCGCCAACAGCGCCACCACCTGGTGGAAAAGCGGCGGGTGCCCGGCCATCGACTGCCCGCCGTTCCACCGAATGCTGGAGAGCGTGGTCGCCGACTCGAGCGCGTGGTGCGCGAGGCTGAGGTGCAGCTCGTGTGACGCTTGCGTCGGCAGCCCGCCCAAGGCCGCGTAGACGCCCAGGGCCCAGGCCAACACCAACGCGCCGCTGCGGATCATGCCGGCGGAGACATCACGAGGTTCCCGACGCCTGGCTGCATCGCCACCGGCTTGAGCCACTGGTCGAGGCTGCGCTTCGACACCAGGTCATCGAACATGCGCGCCAGCTTGACCGCTTGCGTCTCCAGCGTCACCCGGCGCGCGACGGCGAGGTTGCCTTCTCCCATCGACGCCCGCAGCGAGTCGTCGGTCAGCACCTTGCGCAGCGAGTCGACGAGCGAGTGCGCGTCGTCGAACACCAGCGCCGCTCCGCCTTCGAAGCGCAGCTGCTCGAGGAGCGCCGTTTCATTCGAGATGACCACGGGCCGCCCATAGCTGCGGCACAGGTTCAACACGCCCGAGGCGCCCGCGTTGGTGCGGTAGGGCAGCACCACCACCGACACCGAGGTGAAGAGCGCCGTCAGCTCGGCCTCGGGCACGTAGCCGGTGAAGCGCACGAAGGGGTGCTTCGCGAACTTCGACTTCAGCTGTTGGTAGATCTCGGGGAAATACGGGTGCGCCCCGCCGCCGAGCACGAGCTCCGCCGGCACGCCCGAGTTCCGCAGCGCCAGCGTGGCGTCGACGAGGAGGTCGGCGTCTTTGAAGGCGCCCCAGAAGCCGAAGGAGAGGATTCGCGGTGTCGGCACCACCGGCGGCGAGGGCACGCGCGCGCCCCAGGTGCCATGGGAGAGGTGCGCCACGTTTGTCGCGCCCATGTTGCGCAGCGCCGTCTGCATGCTCGGCATCGTCACCGTCACCAGGTCAGACTGCAGGTAGAGCTGGCTGGCCACCCGCATCCCCAACTTCGTCGCGCCGCCCACGCCCATGCGGTCAAGCCGCACCGTGTCGCCGATGGTGTGGAGCGTGGTGATCACCGGGTGCCCCTGCGAGCGCAGGTAGAGCGGCAGCGCCGCCCCCGCCATGCTCGCGCGGCGGCTCTTGCCCCAGGTACGAATGCCGGCGTTGACGTACACCGCGTCGACGCCCGCGGCCTTCGCTTCACGGGCGATGGTGGTGAACGAGGTCGGCTCGTCCAACGTCCACACCCGGCGAATGGTGAGCGTCGGCAGCGGCGTCTCCACCTCGGGCGCGCCGGGCACCCTGTTCGCCAGCACCGTGACGTGCGCGACGCCCTCGGTCTTCGCGAGCGCGTTGCTGATGTAAAAACCGTATTCGGCCAGGTTGCCGCGGTCGGGGGGAAATGTGGAGACCACGGCGATGTGGAGTGACGTCATGCGATGAAATCAAGTGTAGGGGGCCTCGGCCCGGCGCCAAATATTCGTTTGCAGCCAGGCCGGAGAAATTCTTGTCCCACTGGAAGCCGTGCAACACTGCACGCCGTGTCTCCCGACGTGAGAAGGCTCCACCGGCGCATTCCCGCACGCCTCGAATGTGAGGTGTCGGGCCCCGGGTTTTCGACGGTTGGCTTCACGACAAATGTCAGCGGAGGCGGCTTGGCGCTGCGGGCGCTCCAGCTCCCCGAGGACGTGCGCTCCGGTGCTCCGGTCGAGGTGAAGCTTCGGCTCCACGGAGAGCCAACGGCGGTGGCGCTCCAGGCGACCGTGGCTTGGCATTCCCAGCGGCGCATCGACGGTGCGCCGGTGCACGAGGTCGGCGTGCAGTGGGTCGACGGCGCTCCGCTGCAGGGGCTCGAGGCCTTTCTCGCCCAATTTCGCTTCGGCGTTTTGGTGTCGGGGTGGGTGCCCGACGCGGCGTTCATCGACGCGGTGGCGCCCGCGGCCACGGTGCACGTCGTCGCGGAGGAATCGCAGCTGTGGGCGCGACTCGAGGCGCCCGACGTCGGGTTGGTGGTGTGCGGCGGCGGTGCGCGCGCGGTGACCGAAGTGCTGCGGCGCACCGAGGCGGTGGGCATGCCGGTGGTGGTGGTGAGCGAACGCGTCGAGCCGGCGCTGCAGCCCTTGTTGACGACCCACGCGCGACTTTTGGCGCTCCCGTCGTCGGTGGAGCCGCAGGCGTTGGCGGCGCTCGTGGTGCGGTTGTTGGACGTCACGACCCAGTCGCGCGAGAGCGAGCGGTTGACCCACGGGCTCGAGGCCGAGCTCCAACAACTTCGCGCGGAGAGCGCGGCGTGGCGGCAGCGGGAAGGGGCGCATGGTCTCCTCGGCTCGAGCGCGGCGATGCAGCAGGTGCACGAGGCCATCGAGCGCCTGGCGTGCCTCGACACCACCGTGCTGCTCCTCGGCGAGACGGGCACCGGCAAAGGCGTCACCGCGCGCGCGATTCAGAAGGCGAGCCAGCGGGCGAACAAGCCCTTCGTGATTCAGAACTGCGCGGCGCTCCCAGAATCGCTCCTCGACAGCGAGCTGTTCGGCCACGTGCGCGGCGCCTTCACCGGAGCGCTGTCAGACCGCGCGGGCCTGTTCGAAGCGGCCCACGGCGGCACGCTGTTCCTCGACGAGCTGACCGAGATGTCGCCGGGCATGCAGTCGAAGTTGCTCACCGTGCTGCAAGACGGGGAGCTCCGCCGCGTCGGCGCCAACGACTTCGTTCGCGTCGACGTGCGCGTGCTGTGCGCCACCAACCAGCCCTTGGAGCCGCTGGTGGAGCAGGGCCGCTTCCGCGAAGACCTGTACTACCGCCTCGCGCCCTTCGTGGTGCGGCTGCCGGCGCTGCGCGAGCACCGGGAGGACGTTGCGCTCCTCGCGGCGTATTTCCTCGCGCAGTTCCAGACGCGCTACGGCGGGCCGCGGAGGGCGTTGGCTCCGGCGGCCATGGCCGCGCTCGAGCAAGCGCCGTGGCCCGGCAACGTTCGCCAGCTGCAGCACGTGGTGGAGCGCCTGGCCATCACCGCCTCGAGCGCCGGCGACATCACCGAACGCGCGGTGCGCGAAGTGCTCGACGCCCCGGCGCCGAAGTCGCGTGGCGCCGGTGGAGAAGCCCAGCGCAACGCCGGTGAGTCGCTCGACGACGCGCTGCGCCGAATCGAGACCCAGTGGGTGC
>JAEUJT010000204.1 GCA_016793525.1 Archangium sp.
CGGCGAGGGCGACGCGCTGGACGTTCTCCATGGACTGCGCGGTGTACCACGGCCACCCGAGGGGGCTGGGGCACCGGCCTCGACTTTGTGTAGGCTGGAGGTCCACATGAACATCAAGCCTCCGCTCGGCTCGAAGACCTCCTCCGCTTCGGCGCGCCCAGCGCAGAGCGTACGCGCTGAGCCCGAGGTACCGCCGACGTCGACCGACCAGGCGCCGACCAAGCCGCTGGCGACCAGCTGGTTGGCGCCGTCGACCGGGCAGCCGCCCGTACGTGCGAGTGATGGGTTCGAGACGAGCGCCGCCGCGGCCACTGCGGCAGTCGAGCTCCCGCCTCCGTGGAAAGAGACCGACTGGCACATTCCCGGGCTCGACGAGCTCTTCACCCGCGCGCTCGACTACCCGAACAAGACCATCTTCCTCGACACGAAGATTCCGACGAAGAACCCGACCGTCGCACGGCGCATGGCGCAGCAGTACATGGAGGCGTTTCGCGCGTTTCCTTCGATGAAAGACCGCGCCTTCATCTCAGTGCCCGACGCGAAGACGCTGGCGATCATCAAAGACGAGTTCGCCAAGGCGCCCGACTTTCAGAGCTTCAAGAACTTCTGCCTCGACAAAGAAGAGCTCAACAAAATGAAGGGCGACGTGCGTGCCCTCGCCGACCCGCTCACCGGCGCAGGCGACAACGCCTTCATCGCGGTGGGCGACCCGAAGAACCCGCTCGGCAAGGGCGACTTCGACGACCTCAAGGCGGTGGTGGCCAAGACGCTCACGCAGACCCGCGACCCGGCCAGCCCGCACTCCGGGAAGAAGCTGTCGGTGTGGACCATCAACGACCCGAAGAAGATGAAAGAAATCGCCAAGCTCAACCCCGACTTCATCCTCACCGACGACCCGGCGATGTTGAAAGCGGTGCTCGACGAGCTCTACGCCCCTGGAGAGAAGCGACCGGGCATCATGTGCCACCGCGGCGGCCCCGCAGGCTACGCGCCGATGAACACCATGCCGATGCTCGACGAGGGCTTCCGCGAAGGAGACGCCATCGAGATCGACGTGTGCTCGACCAAAGATGGGGCGATTCTGTTTCACGACAACGAGCCGGCGAACATCGTCACCAACCTCCACAACTTCGGCGAAGACGAGAAGAACTTCCGGCTCAAGATGCCGAACCTCTTCACCAAGGCCCGCGGCAAGCGCGTCGACCAGCTGTCCATGGCCGAGGTGCGCAAGGCCTACGAATACGACGAGACCAAGCAGCGCAAGACCAAGGTCGGCAAGGCGCTCAACAAGGTGGGCCGCGTCGCCGGCACCGTCGGTGGCTGGGCGCTGACCAACGTGCAGAAGGTCGGCCGGTAGAGCGACTTCGTGATGGCGTCTGAAGTCGGAGTCGGCCGCTCGCGCGTGTGCGTGATGCCTTCGATGCTCGCGCTCGGCCTCATGGCCTGCGCCTCGTTTCCGCCAGCGGTTCCCTACCGCGCGCCCGGCGCCTTCCCCGAGCGCGGCGGCACGCTCGTGGTGCTGGGCGATACGCAGCGGACCTCGGGGCTCGAGTTCTGGCGCGAGTCGAACCCCGAGGAGCGACGTCGAATTCTCTCGGCGGTGGCGGCGGCGGCGCCCGACCTGGTGCTCTTCACCGGCGACCTCGTTTTCAACGGTGGTGACGACGACGACTGGGCGTTCTTCGACGAGGTGGCCACGCCGCTCCGCGCGACCCACGCCGCGGTCATCGCCGCGCGCGGCAACCACGAGTACTGGGGCTCCGACGAGGTGGGGTGGAAAAACTGGCGGGCGCGGTTCCCGTACCTCCCGGAGCGCTGGTACGCCGTCGACCTCGGCGCCCTTCGGGTCATCGTGTTGGACAGCAACGTCGACGAGCTCTCCGAAGCAGACTGGGCCACGCAGCTCGAGTGGTACGCGCACCAGCTCGAGACCGCCGACCGAGAAGCCCGCGTGCGCGGCGTGGTCGTCGCGTTTCATCACCCGCCATACACGAACAGCACGGTGACCGGCGACGAAGCCCACGTGCAGCGCGATCTCGTGCCGCCGTTCGCTCGAGCGCGCAAGACGTGTGTCCTCCTCACCGGGCACGCGCACACCTACGAGCGCTACGTGCGCGGAGAAAAGACCTACGTGGTGAGCGGTGGAGGTGGTGGGCCGCGAGCGAAGCTGGCTGAGGGCGGCGAGCGGCGGCACACCGACGACACGTTCGAGGGGCCGGCGCTCCGCGACTTCAACTTCACGGTCTACACCGTCACCGACGAGGGCCTCGACGCGATGGTGTGGGGACTGCCCAAAGGTGGCGAAGCCGTCAAGCCGATGAGCACCTTCTCCGTGCCCTGGGCGCCCCTGCCGTAGCGACGGCGCGAAACGAG
>JAEUJT010000205.1 GCA_016793525.1 Archangium sp.
GCGGCGCGATTCTGTTCGACCTCACCGCCCAGCGCCCCGATGGCCCGCCCCCCTCACCGCCAGTGCAGCTCGGCCGCACCGACGCGCTGGCGCGGCTCTACGGAGACCAGAGCGGCATTCAGGCGGGCCGCAGCTTCGCGGTGACCGACCTCGAGGGCGATGGCACCCCCGAGCTCGTGCTCGGTGCGCCGAACGCCAGCACCACGCGCATGGTGAACGGCATGAACGTCACCCAGCCGCTCACCGGCCGGGTGCTCGTGTACGCGCTCGGCGGCCTCACCGCGGGCACGGTGCGCAACACGGCGGCGATGACGCGCGGCGGAGAGAACCGCACCGACGTGCTCGGCACCGCGGTGACGGGCTGGGTGGGGGCGGGTGACGTGCACGGCATCGTCGCCCTCGCGGGCCGTGCCACCACCGCGCTCGGAGACTTCACCGGGCGGGTCGATGTCTTCACAGGCACCGGAGACCTCGCCACCTGGACCAACGTCTCCGCGGCGCTCCCCAACCAGCCGGCGGCGGAGCAGTTCGGCATCGCGGTGGCCGTGGGCGTGTTGGCCGACACGGTGCGCGCGATGGTGGGCAGCCCGAACATCGCTGGGGCCAGCGGCGACGGCTCCGGCAGTGATGTCGGTGCGGGGCGGGCGTGGCTGTACAGCGCGGCGGCTCCGTCGGCGCCACAGGTGGCGTACGAGGGTTCCTTCTCGCCCTACGTGACCGACGGCGGCTGGAGGGCCTTCGGCGGTCGCACCATGGCCGCCGACGTGACCGTCACCGACTTCAACGGCGACGGGCTGATGGACTTCGCGGTGGCCGCGCCGAACTTCGTGCTGCCGACGCGCCTCGCCGATGGAGGGGTCGGTTCCCCGGGCGGCCTCGAGTACTCCGTGGCCCGCGCGGCGTGTATGCCGCCGGTGAACCAGAACCAGAACGTCGGCGCGGCGTTCGTCTCCCTCGGCCAGCCCGACGGCACGTTCCGCGAGGGTTTTCGGGTGTGGGCCCCGCGCGACGTGCCGGGCGCCGACGGCGGAGTGGCCTTTCAACGGGTCGCGCTGTCGCGAAACGGTTTGGGCGGAGGCTTCGACTTCGACGGCGACGGCAAAGGCGACCTGGCGATGACGCGCACCAACGGCCTCGAGATTTTCGCCGGCCGCGTGGCCGACGATGCGCAAGCGGCCAAGCCGTCGATGGCCTGCGACCCGCTCTTCACCCTGGCTCCGACGGCGTCGAGCATCACCACCTCGAGCCCGGTGGGCCTTGGCGACTTGAACGGCGACGGCTGCGACGAGCTGGGCCTGCGTTACACCGACAGCAACCAGCGCTTCGGGGTGTACGTCTTCTTCGGCTTCGGCACGCGCTGCTCGTCGACACAGGCCGCATGGGTGCGCATCTCGGGCGACGGCGAGGCGGGGCTCAACAACATGCGCCTGGGCACCGCGATGTCGCGCGCGGGGGCTGTGGTGGCCGGCGACTCCCGAGACATGTTGGCCATCACCGCCGACCTGTACCCGTACCTGGGCGTGGCGCAGCCGACGGTGCTGCTGTTCCCGGTGGCGCAGGTGGTGGCGAAGAAGCCGGCGAGTGGCGAGCAGCTGGTGGGCGCGCTGGGCGACGGGCTGGTGCCGATTCCAGTCGTGTACCTCGAGCGCGCGCCGGGCTTCGGGCGCATTCTGGGCGGAGGTTTCGATGTCACCGGCGACGGCACGCCCGACTTGGTGGTGGGCGCGACGGGGGCCAACGTCAACGGCGACGGCACCGGCGCGGTCTTCGTCTTCGGCGGAGGCACGGTGGTCGAGGGCCCGAGCATCCCCGAGATCACCATCGTCGCCGACGAGCGCGAGCGCGCGTCGTTCGGCCAGGAACTGTCGGTGACGCCGCGGGTGGGCACGGTGCCGCCAGCGCTGTCCATCGGCGCGCCGCTCAGCTACCGGAGCGGCACGTCGAACGGCACCGCGTTTCTGCTGCCGCTCGATTTCTGACGGGCCTTTGTGGCGTATGATTGCCACGTGTCGCGCGACGATGAAATCGACCGGCGGGTGGTGCTGCGGCGGCTCCCGAGCTACGGGCCGGCGTGGGACGCCGCCATCGAGTTCGGCATCGACGTCGCTCAACTTGAAGAGAACCTGAAGTTGACGCCCGAAGAACGCATTCTTCAGCTCATGGCGCTCTTGCGCTTTCACGCGATGATTCGGCCCAGCGGGCCCGCGCTCGATGACCATTCCGACCTTTCAGCCCGATGAAGTTCTGCGCGTTCTCACGAACGCCCGGGTCGACTTCGTCGTCGTCGGTGGCCTGGCCGCAATTGCGCATGGGTGCACTCAGAGCACGCGAGACTTCGATGCCGTCGTGCAGAGCCATTCGCGACCGGCTGAAGGCGCCTTAGCGTGTCGAGCTCGAACACAGGTAGCGCCCGAAGAAGAAAGTGTGGCCCGGCTGATACAGAGCGGCGAACGTGAAAATTGAGCCCAGCCGCCGGTGTCCCTGCGGGGGCGCCGCGCCCGGGTCACGGCCACACATGTGCGCGGTGGACTCCCTCGCAGGCTCCCTGAAGGCATCGCCTGGACTCACCAGTGCGCGGTGTGCGGCGCGCAGTTCGTGATTCGCCCCGTCCTGTCGGTGGTGCTCTTCCAGTCTGTTCTTGGTGGGTTGACCGGTGTTTTTGTCGTCGCTGGCCTGACGGGCGCGGATGCGGTGGCATGCCGCGCCCTCCTTTTCGGTGCCGTCGGCCTGCTTCGCCTGGCTGGGCAAGATCGCGTGGACCACCGTCGATTGGGTGCGGGTGCGCATTCACTTCCCCCAATTGAAGAGTGAACGGCGCAGAAACGCGCCAGCCAGCTGTACCGTTAGGGGCGTTCTGAGGAGAGGAGAAGGCTCACTTCGTGAATCACGCACAGCAAACAACACCCAGCTACCTCTCCTCATACTTTGCCGCGTATCGCTTAAGCTGAGAAATACGATCCAGAGAAACCTCCGCAGCAACAACGCCGTGCATCATCGGCCACATGGTTCCTCCTAGGAAATCGTCGGCCTCGAACCCAACCCAGGCAAGGCTGAATGCATGCCATTTTGACTGCGCCTCATCGAACGTGGGATGCCTTTGGGGGGCAATAACACTGCGAACGGCGGCTATCGTCGACTGCAGTTGTCCATTCACTCGGGCCAACTCGGTTGCTGAAACCTCATTCATTTCAGCCTGAGTCATCATCGGCTCTGGATAAAGTACTGCCTCGAGATATCGCGAAGAGGCGCGGAGAAACGCGACACAGCCATTGAAGCACCGGGATATCTCGCCTCTGTCCACTGCGTAAGAAGAGGCCATTTCATGACAGACGATATGTCGAATCTCGAATAACCGGACTACATCAGCGCGCTCCCACGACGGCGTGATCCTGGTCGCTTCTACGCCGGCCAGAAAGCTCTTGCCTGTCAGTCTCGAGAATACATCCTCGA
>JAEUJT010000217.1 GCA_016793525.1 Archangium sp.
ACCGACTTCAGCGGTGAATCGCACACGGCCACGTTCAACATCACCCAACCCAACGCGTTCAACGTCACCCAGGTCGTCACGCAGCCGCTGTGCAACGGGGGCAGCACCGGCGCCATCGACCTCTCGGTCACCGGCGGAACCGGCTCGTACACGTACACGTGGACCAACGGCCCCACGACCCAAGACCGTACCGGCCTCGCCGCACCACGCGGTGATCACGCCTTTGCCCGCGCCCACCGCTTCTGGGCCCGGGTGAGCGAGCGCACGTCGCTGTAGCGCAGCGCGTAGGCCACCTCGGCGAGCGACCCGTTCGGCTGTTCGAGGTGGAGCGCGGCCAGGGAGGCGCGCACCGCGTCGAGCTCGAGGAGGAACGTGGTCTCCGCGGCCGCGAGCCGGCGCTGGAGATCTCTCGTGCTGAGCCCGAGCGTCTTGGCCACCCCGCGCACCGTCGGCAGCTGCGTACGGAGCGCTGCCCGAATCGACGCGCGCACCTGCGCCACCACGTCGTTCACCGCGGGGCGCTGCGCGGCCTGCAGCTCGGCCTGGCGGTCGAGCACTCGGGCCAAGGCCTCGTCGGCTTCGACGTTGCGAAGCTCCAGCTGCGCGCGGGGGAACGTGAGCGCGTTTTCTCCCGCGTCGAAGATCAACGCGCGGGTGCCGAAAAACTGAACGAGCGGCGCCACGTCGCGTGGAGGGCCGTGCGCGAAGTGCACCCGGTTCACCGTCACCGCGCCGCCAGTCAGCTCCCGCATACGCCGGTGGAGCACCGCCAGCGTCAGCTCATTGGCGTGGCGCCCGAACGCCCCTCGGTGGCCGTCGACGCGGTGAATGAGGCGCGCCAAGGTGCGCCCCTCCTCGAGCTCGATGGTGGCCCAGCCGTTGAGCAGCGCCTTGTAGCGGCCGAGTTGATCGATGGCGCCGCGCAAGGTCGGCGTGGTGCGCACCGCGAACTCCACCAGGCCGAAGGTGCCCCGCCCCAGCGACGCACCGACGTGGAGCCCGAAATGTTCGTCACCCGCCAGCCGCGCGCAGTCGTTGGCGAAAGCGTCGAGGGCGTCGAAGGGCAGCGCCGCCTCTTCCTCTCGCTCCACGCCCTCGGGGAGCCCGTGGGTCATCAGCAGCGAACGCACCCGCACGCCGCGCGCGCGCAACACGCGCACGAAGAGGGGAACACAGGCAGAGGAGAACCGTCGCACGGGAGGCGCTCCTGTACCGGCATCGCCACAGTGCGCCAACCAGCAACGAACCACGTGGCGCGCGCGGCCCCCCAACTGGCGCGTGGTGTGCGGGGCGTGTTGGTATGAACTCAGCCCATGCCCAACCGAATCGCCGCTCGTCCCGTGGCCCCTGGCCCCTCTCGAGCTGTCGGCCCCGCCCCGAAGAAACCGCAGGCGAAGGCCGCCACCGCGACGTCATCTGGGTGGCGCGCAGCGGCGTCGAAGCTCGGCCTCACCGCGTACGGCCCGCTCAAGGCGCCGCCAGTGCTCAAGCGGCCGGTGGTGATGATTCCGGGGCTGACCATGCCCGCCGCGTCGTTCGACCCGTTGGCGAAGCAGCTGACGTCGATCAAGGCGAACGGGGCCGTGGCGACCTATGTGGCCGCCGATGGGCGCTTTCACCTCGGCGGAAAAAACGGGCCGGTGATGCGCGATGCCGACGTGGCCACGGCCAAGGTGTTCCAGCTCGAGTACCGCGACGCGAAGGGCCCGACGACCGACAAGGCGCCGCAGATCGCCGCGCTGCTGCGCGAGGTGAAGCGGGTGACGGGCAGCAAAGACATCGACGTGGTGAGCCACAGCGCGGGCGGCACCGACTTTCGTCACTACCTCGACACCCGCACCGGCGCAGACCGCAACGTGCCCATTCACAGCGTGGTGATGATCGGCCCCGTGTCCCACGGTACGGCCATGGGCAACATCGGCGCGGTGGCGGGCGGCGTGCTCAAGCTGAAAGAGGCGTCGAAGCAGCTCGGCATCGGTGACCCGCTGGTCAAGCACCTCGACGCCACCTGGGATACGCAGCGCAAGCAGATCGCCAAAGACGTCACCATCATCGCCATCTCCGGCGCGCCGACGCTCGGCCCCAACGGCAGCGTGAAGCCTGGCGACGGCTACGTGCAAGTCGAGGAGATCGACTTACCCAAAGCCAAGACCGTCGTGCTCCGCGGAGCCGACCCGACGCCCATCGCCCACCTGAAAGAGGTCGGGTACACCGGCGTGATCAACGAGGTCGGCGCCGCCCTCGGCCGCGACTAACGGTCGAGCCCGACGACGCGCGGCCGCACGCTCGAGCGCCGGTTCATGGCAGCGCACACGCCGTCACATCGCGCAGCACCTTGCGCGCCGCGGGTATCAGGTCGGCGCCCTTCACATTCGCGTCGAGCTTGGCGACCAACTTCATGTCGGGCGTGAGTCGGTAGAAGCCCTTCGACTTCTGCACCAGCGCCGCGATCTTCGACGGCTCGAGCAGCGCGTCGGTGCCCAGCGTGATGACCAGGCGCCCCGGCCCCGCATCCATCTGTCGCAGCCGGAGCTGGCGCAGCTCGATCTTCAACATCATCACTTCCTGCAAGTTGTCGACTTCTTCCGGAGCGTCGCCGAAGCGGTCGATGAGCTCGCTCCGCAGGTCGGCCAGCTCGTCGCTCGAGGCCGCCTGGCTGAAGCGCTTGTACAGCACCAGCCGCTGGTGCACGTCGGGCACGAAGTCTTCGGGGAGGAACGCGGGCACCGGCAAGTTCATCTCCGGCTCGACGTGCTGGGCCGGCGCTTCACCGCGGACCTCGGCGATCGCCTCCTCCAACATCTGCGCATAGAGATCGAAGCCCACCGCCTCGATGCTGCCCGACTGCTCCTTGCCGAGCAGGTTGCCGGCGCCGCGAATCTCCAGGTCGTGCGACGCGATGTGAAAGCCCGCGCCCAGCTCGGAGAACGCCTGCAGCACCTCGAGGCGCCGCTGCGCGTCTTTGGCGATGGCCCGGCCCTGGGGCACCACCAGATACGCGTAGGCGCGCTCCTTCGACCGGCCGACCCGCCCGCGGAGTTGGTACAGCTGCGAGAGGCCGAACTGGTCCGCTCGGTTGACGATCATCGTGTTGGCGCTGGCGATGTCGATGCCGCTCTCCACGATGCTGGTGCACAGCAGCAGGTTGGCGCGCCGCTCGATGAACTCCAACATCACCCGCTCGAGCTCGCCCTCGCCCATCTGCCCGTGGGCCACCGCGATGCGCGCCTGCGGCACCAACTCGGCGAGGAACCGTTCCATGGAGTGGATCGAGCTCACCCGGTTGTGAATGAAGAACACCTGCCCGCCGCGGGTCAGCTCGCGGGAGATCGCCTCCTTCATCTGCGCCGGGTCGAAGCGGTTGATGAAGGTGCGAATCGAGCGGCGATCGGCCGGCGGCGTGGTGATGAGCGACATGTCGCGCATGCCGGCCATCGCCATGTTCAGCGTGCGGGGAATCGGCGTGGCGGTGAGCGTCAGCGTGTCGACGGTGGTCTTCAGCCGCTTGAGGTACTCCTTCTGCTTCACACCGAACTTCTGCTCTTCGTCGATGATGAAGAGCCCCAAGTCTTTGAAGCCCACCTCGCTCGTGAGCAGCTTGTGGGTGCCGATGATCACATCGCAGCGACCTTCGTGCGCGCGCCGCACGATGTCGCGCACCTCGCTCGCCTTCTTCAGGCTCGAGACGACCTCGATGGTCACCGGGTAGCCGTCGAAGCGCTTTCTGAAGGTATTGAAGTGCTGGTGCGCGAGGAGCGTGGTCGGCACCAGCACCGCGACCTGCTTCCGGTCGAGCACCGCCTTGAACGCCGCGCGCATCGCGACCTCGGTCTTGCCGTAGCCGACGTCGCCGCAGACCAGCCGGTCCATCGGCTCGGGCTTCTGCATGTCGGCGATGACCGCCTCGATGGCCTTGAGCTGATCGGGCGTCTCCTCGAACTCGAAGTCGGCCTCGAACTGTCGAAAGTAGCGATCGGGCGACGAGAACGCGTGCCCCGGGTGCGCCTTGCGCTGCGCGTAAAGCTGCAGCAGCTCGGCCGCCATCTTGAGCAGCTGCTCTTTGACGAAGGCCTTCTTCTTCTCCCAGCTGTTCGTCCCCAGCTTGTCGAGGGTGATCTTCGACGGGTCTCCGCCGGTGAAGCGGGAGATCAA
>JAEUJT010000047.1 GCA_016793525.1 Archangium sp.
CAGCACGCCCGTGACGAAGGCCCCCGTGCACCCGCACAAGTCGAGCAGCGTGGAGCGCTTCGAGAAGTCGTACGTCTTCAGCACCACGTCGACGATTTTGGCCACCGTGGTGTCGAGGTACGCCGAGTAATTCGCGGCGACGTCGGGCTTCACCCGCGTCACGTCGTCGTGAAAGTAGTCGCGCCGCTTGAAGGTCGAGGTCGCGCCGTCGGAGCGCACCAAGCCCTCCATGTCGACCAGCGCCGCGTACACCTCGTCGTAGTAGGCGATGAGGTCGGTGGTGGGCCGCGCCGGCTCGTTGGGCCCCTTGCGCAGAAACGGCGCCAGCGCCGGTGGCGTCGAGTAGCGGCCGTCGCGCTCGGTCAACAGCCCCAGTGCGGCACACGCGTTCACCAGAATCGCCCCCGAGCGGTCGGGGAGTTGGAACGCCGCGCGAATGTCATCGAGCGTCAGCGCCTCGCGCTCGAGCCGGGTGAACAGGTCCATCTTGAACGCGGTCATCAAGACCTTGGAGCGGATGAAGCCGTCCAACACGTCCAGCAGCAGCTTCTCGCCTTCGAGGGCAGGGGCCATCGGCAGTTCTCCAAAGAGAGGGTGTGAAAAAAATTACATCGGCTCGAGCCAGCCGCGGCGCACGCCGTCGGCTCCACCCGCGACGCCAGCGAAGAGGCGCATCAGCTCGGCGGTCACCGGCCCTGGAGCGGGGAAGCTGCGCCCCTCGAAGGCCGCGATGGGGTTCACCTCGCCCGCGCTCGAGCACAAGAAGGCCTCGCTCGCAGACGCCAGGTCATCGCGGCGCAGCGGCGCCTCGACGCAGGGGATTTTCGCCTCGGCCGCCAGGGTCAACACGCTCTCGCGGGTGATGCCGCGGAGAATGGGCGCCCACGACGGCGGCGTCACCAGCGTGCCTCGCACCACCGCGAACACGTTGGCCGCGGTCGCCTCGGAGATGGTGCCGTCGGGCCCGAGGAACACCGCGTCGTCGCTGCCGGTGCGCTCAGCCTCGCGCCGCGCCAAGAACGAGCGCGCGTACGCACCCGCCAGCTTGGTGCCGGGCAGCCACCCCGCCCCGTGCCCGAAGCCCGCCACGCGCAGCCGCACCGGCTTCGGAGCGCTCTTCCGCGACCAGGTCATGATGGCGACGCGGGTCGCGTTTTTGCCGCCGATGCCCACCTCGTCGTCACCGAAAAACACGAGCTGGCGCAGGTACCCGCCGTCGAGGCCCGAGGCGCGCACCACCGCGCGGCAGCCCTCGACGAGTTGCTCCTCGGAGTACGGCAGCTCGAGAAACGCCGAGCGCGCCCCCGCCGCCAAGCGCTTGAGGTGGTCGCGCAACCGAAACGCGCCGAGCGTGCCGTCGGGGAGCCGGTAGAACCGACAGCCGTCGAACACCGCCGTGCCGTAGTGGAGCGAGTGGGTGAGAATACCGAGGGGGCTGCTCTCCATCGAGCGCAGGGCGCCGTCGAGCCAGAGGGCCGTCATCGCGCGAGAGTACTCCAATTCGGAAAATGACAGCGCGGGAAGCGTCGGCCACACTTCGCGGGAATGACGCCTCCTCCGCGCACGCCTCCCTACCTCACCGTGCACTTCCGCGACCCCGTCGAGGGCACGTCGGGCTACCTCGTCATCGACCGGCTCATCGATGGCCTCGCCGCGGGTGGCCTGCGCATTCGACCGGGCGTCGACGCCCAAGAGCTGGGCGAGCTCGCGCGCAACATGACGCTCAAGCAAGCGGCGGCCGGCATTCGTGTCGGAGGCGCCAAGTCGGGCCTCGACATGGACCCCGCGTCGCCGGCCCGGCCCGCGGTGCTGAAGCGCTTCCTCGAGGCGCTGCGGCCCATGCTGTCGACCTGCTTCAACTGCGGGCCCGACTTGAACACCACCATGCGCGAGCTCGAGGGCGTGGCGCAGAGCGTCGGCCTCCCTTCGCTCAAAATCGCCGTCGGCCGCTCCCGAGGGCTGAGCGACGCCGTTTTCCTCGAGCGGTACGCGCTGTTTGAGGCCCGCATCGACGGGTGGTCGGTGAACGAGCTCCGCGCGGCGACAGCGGTGGCGGCTGCGGTCACGTCGACGCTCCGGCAATTGGGCCTGCCTCGCGGCCGAGTCGCCATTCAAGGCGCGGGCAACATGGGTGGAGCAACCGCATACCTCCTGGCCAAAGCCGGAATCCCCGTGGTGGCCTGGGCCGATGACGAGAAGTGCCTGCTCAACCCCGCGGGCCTCGACGTCACCACGCTGGTGCGAGGGCGACAGGCGGGCCGGCTCCCAGCGTCACCGGGCGCCGCGCCGTCGAAGGCCGTACTCACCGCCGAGGCCGATGTACTGGTGCTGGCGGCCATCTCCCGGGCTTTCGGGGCCGACGTGGTGCCGACGCTCAAAGCGCGCGCCATCGTCGAGGCCGCGAACCTCGCGCTGACCCATGAGGTGGAGGAGCTGTTTCACCAGCGCGGCGTGGCGGTGATTCCCGACCTCCTCGCCAGCGTCGGAGGCTCCATCGCGGTCGAAGCGCTGTACGTCGGCGCCCCGAAAGATGGAGAGACCATTCTCCGCCACGTCGACCAGCGCGCGTCGGCGTTGGTGACGCAGCTGCTCGAGGCGTCGAAGGCGCAGAAGCTCTCGCCTCGCCGCATCGTCGACGCCCAGGCCGCCGCGGCCCTCAACTCGTAACCGACACGCCTGTCCGGGACGCTTCGACTCGTTTCGAAAGGTGAACCAGTCGCTCGGCGCTGCCGTTCCAGCCCGTTGACGGAGGGCGCTCCATACGACGCACCTTCGCGACGCGGTGACTGGTGTACAAACGCCGGCGATGCGTTCCTCTCTCATGCTCGCGCTGTTGGCCGTTTGGAGCTGTGCCACCGGGCCGCGCGCGCAGAAAGCCTCCGACTCCATGACGAACCCCACCACGCCTCCTGGAGCGTCTGCGCTCCTCGCCGGCAACGCCGCCGACTTCACCCGCGCCTGCGACGGCGCCCTCGACGAGGCGAAGAAGAACATCGCCGCGCTGAAGATGGTGACCGAGCCCGAGGCGGTATTGCGCCACTTCGACGCCGCCACCGCAGCCCTCTCGAACGCCGGAGCCCGTGCGGGACTCGCGCGCGAGGTTCACCCCGACGTCGCGCTGCGCGAAGCGGCCGAGGCGTGTGAGCAGAAGCTCGAGGCCTACAACGTCGACCTGGCGCAAGACCGCGCGGTGTACGACGCCCTCTCCAAAGTCGACGCCAAGCGCTTCGACGCCGTCACTGGCTTCTGGCTCTTCAAGACGCTGCGCGACTTTCGCCGCGCCGGTGTCGACCGCGACGAGGCGACTCGCGAGAAGGTGAAGTCGCTCACCGAGGAGCTGGTGAAAATCGGCCAGGCCTTTGGCCGCAACATTCGCGACGACGTGCGCAGCATCTCCGCCGACCCGAAAGACTTGGATGGCGTGCCGGCCGATTGGCTCACCGCCCACCCCGCGGTGAATGGGAAAATCACCGCCACCACCAATTCTCCCGACTACGTGCCGGTGATGGCCTACGCCGCGTCGCCCAAGGCCCGCGAAGCGCTCTGGCGCGCGTACCGCAGCCGCGCCTACCCGGCCAACGTCGAGGTGCTGAAGTCGCTGCTCACCAAGCGGCACGAATTGGCGACGCTGCTCGGCTACGCGTCGTGGGCCGCGTACGCCACTGAGACGAAGATGGTGAAGACGCCGCAGGCCGCCGCCGACTTCATCGAGCGCGGGCGCCAAGCGACGGAGAAGCGGGCCAAGGCCGACATGCAGGTGCTGCTCGAGCGCAAGCGCCGCGACGTGCCGGGGGCCGAGCGCGTCGAGCCATGGGAGCACGAGTTCTACGACGACCGAGTGAAAAACGAGCAGTACGGGCTCGATTCGCAGGCGCTGCGCGCGTACTTCGAATACGGCAACGTGAAGCGCGGCGTGATGGACATCACCTCGCACCTCTTCGGCATTCGCTACGTGCCGGTGCCCGACGCGAAGGTGTGGCACGCCGACGTCGAGACCTTCGACATCGTCGAGGGCTCCACGGTGCTGGGCCGCATTCACCTCGACATGCACCCGCGTGAAGGCAAATACAAACACGCGGCGCAGTTCGGGCTCACCACCGGCCGCGCGGGCCACGAGCTCCCCGAGGGTGTGTTGGTGTGCAACTTCCCCCGGCCGGGTGGGCTGCTGCAGCACGGCGACGTCGAGACTTTTTTCCACGAGTTCGGCCACCTGCTGCACGAGATTTTCGCTGGGCGTCACCGCTGGGCCGGCGTGTCGGGCATCAAGACGGAGTGGGACTTCGTCGAGGTGCCCTCGATGCTGCTCCAAGAATGGCCGCTCGACGCCGCGACGCTGCAGCGCTTTGCCAAACACCACCAGACCGGAGAGCCGATTCCCGCGGCGCTGGTGGCTCAGCTCAAGACGGCGAAGAACTTCGGCGTCGGCGTGCAGATGCGCCGGCAGTTGTTCCTCTCGGCGGTGAGCTTCGAGCTGCACAACCGGGCGCCGGGCTTCGACGCGGAGACGGTGCTGAAAGAGCAGCAGGCGCGCTTCGAGCCGTTCCGCCGCGAGTGGGCCGAGGGCACACACTTCGAGCTCGGCTTCGGCCACCTCGATGGCTACTCGGCGACCTACTACACGTACCAGTGGAGCACGGTCATCGCGAAGGACCTGCTCACCCGCTTCGGCACGTCGATGCTCGACGCGAAGGTGGCCACTGAATACCGCAAGAAGGTGCTGGAGCCCGGCGGCACCCAAGAGGCCAGCGCACTCGTCGCTGACTTTCTCGGCCGGCCGTATTCGCTCAAGGCCTTCGAGGCGTGGCTGGACGAGAAGTGAAGCCGGTGGAGCTGAAGACCGGCGGGTACACGCCGTCAGCCGATGACCCTCCGTACCTGCGGCTGGGTGGCCCCGACGGCGTGCGCGCGCTGGCTGAGGCCTTCTACGACGCCATGGAGGCCCACGAGCCGGCCCTCACCGCCGTGCACCAACTCGACGCTCCGGGGAAAGTCTCGAAGGAGACGCGCACGCACTTCGGCACCTTCCTCGTGTTCTGGCTCGGCGGCCCGCAGGACTACCTGACGACGCGCGGGCACCCCCGGCTGCGCATGCGGCATGGCCACGTGAAGGTCGACGAGGCGATGCGCGACGCGTGGCTGCGCAGCATGGGCCGAGCGATGGATGCGCGCGGCGTGACCGGCGAGGTGCGCGCGTATTTGAACGGCCGCTTCGCCGACGTCGCCGACTTCTTGAGAAACGTGGAACGCCCCGCCCCGTGACGGGCGTCGTCGTGGGAGCGCTACGGCACCGTCGCCGTCACGGTGGCCTCGCTCACCACGCACGCGTCCCAGCAGACTTCGCCGACGGTGCGCGAGGTGAAGCTCACCGGCCCCGTGAACCGGAGCTCTCCGGCGACCCCGTACGCGTCGATGGTCATGGTACCCGACGCCGGCGTCCCGTTCGACAGCACGAAGCC
>JAEUJT010000281.1 GCA_016793525.1 Archangium sp.
TCACCATTCCGTTCAAAGACATCGCCAAAGCCAACCTCGAGTACGACTTCGATTCGCAGTCTTCACATAGCTCCCGCTGACGGGAGCGACATACAGGCGAGCTTCTCGCCGAGGAGAGCACCACCATGACGCCCAACGCCGCCACCCTTCGTCTCGACGACGTCCTCACCCAGGTCGCCAAAGACAAAGGCATCGATAAGACCATTCTCGTCGCGACGCTCGAAGACGCGATGAAGACGGCCGCGAAGAAGCACTTCGGCCAGGAACGCAACCTCGAGGCCAAGTTCGAGGCCGAGAAGGGCGTGGTCGAGATCTTCCAGGCGATTCAGGTCGTCGACGTGGTGGTCGACCCCATTCAAGCGGTCAACCAGATGACGGTGGCGCAGGCCGGCTCCCGCGGCATGGAAGTGCAGCCGGGCGACGAGCTCGTGTTCCAGATCTTCTACCGCGACGAAGACGCCGCCGAGGCCAAGGCGCAAGACGAGCAGTACGGCGACATTCTCGGCCTCAAGACCTTCCGCCGCGGGTTCGGCCGCATCGCCGCGCAGACCGCCAAACAGGTGCTGCTGCAGCGCACCCGCGACGTCGAGCGCGAGAACGTCTTCAACGAGTACAAAGATCGCAAGGGCGAGATCGTCACCGGCATCGCCCGCCGCCTCGAGCGCGGCAACCTCATCGTCGACCTCGGCCGCGCCGAGTCGGTGCTGCCGGTGCGAGAGCAGGTCCCCCGCGAGGTGTACCGCCCGGGCGATCGCGTGCAGGCCTTCGTGCTCGACGTGCTCCGCGAGTCGAAGGGCCCCCAGATCGTGCTCTCCCGCGCCTCGGTCGCGCTCCTCACCAAGCTCTTCGAGATGGAAGTGCCCGAGATCGCCGAAGGCATCGTGGTCATCGAGGCTGCCGCGCGTGAGCCCGGCCGCCGCTCGAAGATCGCCGTGTCGAGCCGCGACGGAGATGTCGACCCGGTCGGCGCGTGCGTCGGCATCAAGGGCAGCCGCGTGCAGGCCGTCGTGCAGGAGCTTCGCGGTGAGAAGATCGACATCGTCGAGTTCGACGAAGATCCGGCCCGCTTCGTCTGCGCCGCCCTGGCCCCGGCCGAGGTCTCGCGCGTGATCATCGACGAGGCCAACCACGCCATGGAGATCATCGTCCCCGACGATCAGCTCTCCCTCGCCATCGGCCGCTCCGGCCAGAACGTTCGCCTCGCCGCCCAGCTGACGGGGTGGAAGCTCGACATCAACTCCGAGAGCCGCGTGAAGGAGATGCGCGAGTTCGCTGAGCGCTCGCTCGGCGCGCTGCCCGGCGTGAACGAGATGTTGATCGAGACGCTCTACGCCCATGGGTTCCGCATGGCGAAAGACATCGCCGAGGCCAACCCCGAGGTGCTCGCGCAGATCCCCGGGCTCGACCCGTCGCGCGTGGCCGCCATGCAAGAGACCGCCAAGCTGCAGATGGCCGGCGATGATGACGCCCTGCGCATGCTAGACCAAGAGCGCGAGCGCAAGCGCTTGGAAGAAGAGCGCAAGCACCCCGACGAGCTCAGCCAAGACGAGCGCCTGGCCCGCGTGCGCGGCATCGGCACCACCAATGTCGAGGCCTTCAAGGCCAGCGGGTACCACACGGTCGAAGACATCGTGAAGGAGATCGACCTGCCGCGCCTCGGCAACGTCTCCGGCATCGGCATCAAGAAGGCCCGGCAGATCAAGGCCGCCGCCGACCACTACCTGCAAGAAGAGAACAAGCGCCGCGCCGAGCTCGACGCGCTCCGCGGCAAGCCGGCGACCCCCGTGGCGCCGACGCTCGGAGCGAATCCCTGAGTACGCCTACCCGCACCTGTACCGGGTGCGGCTCAAAGAGAGAAAAAGGGCTGCTGTGGCGGCTGGTGCTCGATGCCGAGCGCCAGCTCCACCTCGACCTGCGGCAGCGTGCGCCGGGGCGCGGAGCGTACCTCTGCGGCCCCGACTGCGCGGCCTCGGCGTTGAAGCGCCGCGCCCTCCATCGAGCGTTGAAAGCGACGGGTGAGCTGCGAAAGCTCGACCTGCCGCCCCGAAAGTGCTGAGTCGATCACCTGGTTCCGGCTTTGTTTCCGGCGCCGTCTGAAGTACGGGGGCCCTGGCCTATGTCAAAGAAGCGCGTTCACGAAATCGCCAAAGAGCTCAAAGAGAACCACGGCATCGAGCTCGATAACAAAGCCGTCGTCACCGAACTGCAGTCGCTCGGGTATGACGTGAAGAGCCACTCGTCGTCGCTCGAAGACGACCAGGCGGTGGCTGCCGTGCAGCGCATCGTCGACAAGCGAAAGCCCAAGGCCGCCCCCGCGCCCGTCGCCCCCAAGGGCTTCGTGGTGCGCCGCAAGGTCGGTGAGGCCACGGTGCAGACCGCCGTCTCGGCCCCTCCGGCCGCCGCGGCAGCCGACGTCATCGAGGCGCCTTCGGCTGTCGTCGAGGCCGCACCGCCCGCCGACGTGGCGACGCCCACCATCGCGGTCCCTGCTGCGACCGAAGCTCCGGCGGCCCCCGCCTCGGCGCCTCGCGCGCCCGCTCCAGTCGTCGCCGCAGCAGAGCCTGCCCCCGCCGCTGCCCCCATCGCCGCTGCTCGCGCCTCCGCGCCGGCGGCCCGGGCTTCGGCCCCTCGGGCGTCGGCGCCCGTTCCAGCGGCCGCCCCGCCGGTCCCCGCCGCCGCGGTGGTCGTGGCCGCCCCCGCCGTCGCCGTGCCGCCCGCCATTCGGGTCGGCGCGCGCCCTTCGGCCCCTCGCCCGGGCGTCACCATTCGCCCCACGCTCGGAGCGCCCGCCGGTGCCGCGACTGTTCCGCCGCGCCCGCTCATGCCCACGGCCACCCAGGCCGTCGTGGTCAGCCGCCCGCTCATCGCGATCAAGCGCGTCACGCCGACGCACCAGGCCTCGAAGTACCCCATGGCCCCGGGCCGCAAGGCCATCGGCGAGGTGCGTGAGTTCAAGGTGGTGCCGAACCAGTTCGGAGTCGGGACCAAAGAAGACATCGCGAAGAAGAAAGAGCAGGAGCGTCGCGGCGGCCGCACCGGCAAAGACAAGGCCGATGGCGCCCCGCCGTCGACCGACATTCGCGAGTTGATCTTCGGGCGCGTGGCCATTCCGGTGCGCGGCAAGAAGAAGAAGCCGACCAAGAAGGGCCAGAAGACCCTCATCACCGAGATGGCCGAGGAGAAGAAGGTCATCAAGGTGCAAGACGGCATCACCGTCACCGAGCTCTCCCAGCGCATGGGCGTGAAGACCACCGAGCTGATCAAGAAGTTGATGAGCGCCGGCAAGATGATCACCGCCAACACCACCATCGAAGCAGAGGCCGCCGGCGTCATCGCCCTCGGCTACGGGTGGACGGTGAAGAAGGTCGGCTTCGAGGTCGAAGACTTCTTGCCCAAGGTCGATGAGACGCCCGAGAGCTTCATCTCCCGGCCGCCGGTGGTCACCGTCATGGGCCACGTCGACCACGGCAAGACGTCGCTGCTCGACGCGATTCGCCAGGCGAACGTCGCCGCAGGCGAGACCGGTGGCATCACCCAGCACATCGGCGCGTACACGGTGAAGTCGTCGCACGGCGACATCACCTTCCTCGATACCCCGGGCCACGAGGCGTTCAGCGCCATGCGCTCGCGCGGCGCCAACATCACCGACGTGGTGGTGCTCGTGGTGGCCGCCGACGACGGCGTGATGCCGCAGACGAAAGAGGCCATTCAGCACTCGCAGAAGGCCGAGGTGCCCATCGTCGTCGCCATCAACAAGATGGACACGCCGGGCGCCAACCCCGACCGGGTGAAGAAAGACCTCGCCGACAACAACCTCCTCGCCGAAGACTGGGGCGGCGAGGTGATCATGGTGCCGGTGTCCGCCAAGCAGAAGACGGGCCTCGAGCTGCTGCTCGAGAACATCTCGCTCCAGGCCGAGGTGCTCGAGCTCAAGGCGAACCCGAATCGCCCTGCGCAGGGCACCATTCTCGAGGCGTTTCTCGAGAAGGGCCGTGGCCCCGTGGCGACCGTGCTGGTGCAAGAGGGCACGCTCCGCAAGGGCGACGCCGTCGTCACCGGTACGCACTACGGCCGCGTTCGCATGTTGGTGAACGACAAGGGCGAGCTCATCGATGAGCTCAAGCCCGGCTACTCCGCTGAGGTCATCGGCCTCTCCGGCGTGCCCACCGCGGGCGACGTGATTCACGCCGTGGCCGACGAGAAGGCCGCGAAGCAGATCGCCGACCACCGAATTCTCAAGGCGCGCCAGGCCGAGGCAGGCAAGACGTCGCGCGAGTCGCTCGACGACCTCCTCGCCAAGCAGAAGGTGGCCGACCAGAAAGAGCTCAAGGTCGTGCTCAAGGCCGACGTGTCGGGCTCGCTCGAGGCGGTGGCCGACGCGGTGGCGAAGCTGTCGACCAAGAAGGTCAAGGTCACCATCGTGCAGAAGAGCGTCGGCATGATGACCGAGACCGACATGAACAACGCGGCGGCGTTCGGCGCGGTGGTCATCGGCTTCAACTCCCGTCCAGAATCGGGCGCCGAAGCGGCGGCCAAGGCGCTGGTGGTGAAGTGGTCGACCTACGGCATCATCTACGAGCTGCTCGACGCCGTGATCCGCCTGATGGAAGACCTCCTCGAGCCCATTCGCGTCGAGAAGAAGCTGGGCAAGGCCGAGGTTCGCAACCTGTTCAACGTGCCGAAGCTCGGCGTGGTGGCGGGTTCGTCGGTCACCGAAGGCATGCTCAAGCGCGCGGCCCACGTTCGGGTCTGGCGGGCCAACAAGCAGGTGTTCCAGGGCAAGCTGGCCAGCCTCAAGCGCTTCAAAGACGACGTGCGCGAGGTGGCGCAGGGCTTCGAGTGCGGTATTGGCATCGAAGGCTTCGCCGAGATTCAGGCCGGCGACGTCATCGAGGCCTTCGAGATCGAAGAGATCCGGCCGTCGCTGAGCTGAGGCCGGTCGTCAGATGACCACTCCCGGCGCCGTCGTGCGCCGGGGTGGAACGGCGCGCGAGTACCCGGAGTCAGGGAGCAGAGAGTCGAGTGGCTGAGCGTCGAGGAGTCGCCATGTTCGTGTGTGTTGCCCGCGTCACCCTCGACATTCCCGCTGCGGGCTCGCTCAAGGCGAAGCGCCAGGTGCTCCGCCGCGTCACCGACCGGGTGAAGGCCAAGTTCAACGTGGCCGTCGCCGAGGTCGAGAACAACGACGTGTGGAACCGAGCGGTGGTGGCGTTGGCCGTGGTTGGCAACGACAAGCGCCACGTCAACGAGCTGATGGACAAGATCACCCACTTCATCGACGACATGTACGTCGCGCCCATCGCCCACAAAGAGCTCGAGCTCTTGTCCTTCGGCGACCAGCTCTTCGGTGACACGTCAGACCGAGACGACGTGATGGCGCTCACCATTCCCAAGGGCGAGCGCTCGTTGGCCGAGGTCGAGGGCCTGGGCGCGTGGGACAAACGGCACGACCGCGGGCCTCCAGGCCCGACGCCGTCGGCGCCCCGGCCCAAGGCGAGCGCCCCGCGGCCGAGCGCACCCCGGCGCATGTCGTTGGAAGACGCCAAGGCGGTGGCGCGTTCTCTCCGCAACCGGCGTGACTGGGAGCGGGGCGATGGGCGCCGCACCGATGACGCTGAAGAGGTGGAGTAGCCATGGCATCTGTTCGTCCAGACCGCGTCGCCGCAGAGATTCAAGCCGCCGTCGCCGAGATCCTCGTCAGGGGCATGATCAATGACCCCCGCGTCGGTTTCATCACCGTCACCGGCGTGAAGGTGTCGCCCGACCTCTCGGTGGCGCAGGTGTTTTATTCGATGATCGGCACCGACGCGCAGAAGGCCGAGACCAAGGCCGGGCTCACCGCCGCCAAAGGTTTTGTACGGCGCGAGGTGACCAAGCGGGTGAAGCTCCGCGTGTCGCCCGAGGTGTTCTTCACCTTCGACGGCTCCCTCGAAGAGGGCGACAAGATTGAGCGCCTCTTGAAAGACGTACGCTCCAAAGAGGGCTGGTGAGCGAGGCGCGATGAACGGGGTACTCGTCGTCGACAAGCCGCAGGGCGTGACGTCATTCGACGTGGTGCGAGACGTGCGCAAGGCGCTGGGCGTACGCAAGGCCGGCCACACCGGCACGCTGGATCCAATGGCCACCGGCGTCTTGGCGGTGTGCCTCGGTGACGCGACCCGCATCGCGCAGTACCTCACCGACGGCGACAAGGCCTACGAAGCGGTGCTGCGGCTCGGGGCCGAGACAGACAC
>JAEUJT010000048.1 GCA_016793525.1 Archangium sp.
AGAGCTGCGGCAGCAGGGTGAAGCCGCCCTCCGTACCCAGCGTGCCCGGCGTGCCGAAGGGGAGAACGGTGGCCAGTTGAAAGGCGAGATCGACGCCGACGTTCGAGGCCAAGCCGCCTTCGCGCTGGGAGAGGATGCCGAGCCGCGCTCCGAGCCGAGGGGAGCCGACCCCGGTCGTGGTCGGAGGCGTGATGCGCGCCGCGTCGGTGAGATCGTCTCCACGCTGCCAGGCGATGATGGGCAGCTCGCCGTGCACCTGGAGCCACGAGGTGATGCCGAACACCGCCGCCAGGTGCACCGTCAGGCGGTCAGAGACCACCGCGCCCACGCGCTGATCTCCGCGCAGATACACGAGCGGGTTGTTCTCGTAGTGCAGCGCCACGCTGGGGCGGAACCCGAAGCGGGGGAGCAGATCTCCGGTGGCGGTGGTGAGGCCGCGGCGGCTGCCTTCGTTGAGGTGAAAACGTTCGAGCTGAATGGCCGGCAATGGCTGGGCGGCTTGCGCCACCACCAGCGACGACGACCCGAGCGCTGCCAGGAGCGCGATGCGAAGCGACATCGTCATCGGCGGTTACCCTGCGCGCCGGCGGCGAGACAAGCCCAACGCGACGACCCACACCCACCCGAGGCCGAGCGGCGCGCTGGTGCACCCGATCACGCCCTGGCCGGCGAAGCGGCTGTCGACCTGGCGCACGGTGATGAGCCGGTTCGCCGAGCGCTGGCTGGCGTTGCCCGCGGAATCGGTGGCCACGGCGGTGATGACCCGCGTGCCCGCCTCGAGGCTGTCGGCCGGTACGGTGAGCAGCCACTGGCCGTCAGCGCCCACGGTCACCACGCCGATCTCCGTGCCGTCGATGAAGATGCGCAAGGTGGCGCCGGGCTCGGCGGTGCCGAAGATGCCCAGCGGGCGATCGCGATCGACGGTCGCGCCCTCGACGGGGGTGACGATGATCGGCGCCAGCGGCGCGCTGCCGTCGACGTCGAGCTTCTGGCCACCCGAGAGGGGCGAGGTGTTCCCCGCAGCGTCGGTTGCCGTCGAGGTGGTGGTGTACGAGCCCGCCGCGAGCGGAATCGGCAGAGTGAAGCTCCACGCGCCCGATGCGTCGGCCTGCGCGGTGCCCACCAGGCGCCCGTCGATGAAGACCGAGACCGTGCTGCTGGGCTCGGCCGTGCCTCCGAAGGTGATGCGCCCGCCCGACAGCGTCGCGCCTGAAGCCACGGTGGGCGCGTCCGGGGCCACGGTGTCTTTGAGCGCCAGCTTGGAGTCGGAGCCCGCGCCGCCGGCGGTGGTCTGCGACGCGCTGACCGTCACCATGGCGCCGTCGGGCACGGCGGTTGCGTCGAGGGTGCCCGCGAAGGTGCCGCTCGTGCACGCCGTCGTTCCTGAGACGCCGCCCACGCCGAAGGTCACCGTGCTCGCCGCCGTCGTGCAGAACCCGGTAACTCGGTACATCGCGACGTTGGCGCGGTTGATGGCCCCGGGAGTGTTGACGAACACCGTCGGCACGTTGTCGACGGTGAAGGCCACCAGGCTCGACGACGGGCTGGTGTTGCCCGCGCGATCGGTTTGACGGGCGGCGATCGACTGCGCGCCCGCTCCGAGGGTAGAGGGGCAGATCCACGCGCCGGTTGCGTCGGCGTTCACCTGGCACACCAGCGCGTTGCCGGAGAACACCTGCACCAGGGCCAAGGGCTCCGACGTGCCCGAGATCATCGGCGACAGCCCGGTGTGCGCGTTCACGGCCGGGGCGGAGATGACGGGCGCTGCCGGCGCGACGGTGTCGACCGTGAATTGCCGAGGCAGAGAGAGGCTCGAGGCGTTGCCCAGGGCGTCGGTGGTGTTGGCCACCACGGTGAACGTGCCGTCGCCGAGCGTCGTGGAGCTGCAGGTCCACATGCCCGAGGCCGGCGTGACAGCGCTGCACAGCGTCGAGGTTCCCGACGTCACCCGCACCGTGCTGCCGGCCTCCGCGACGCCGCCGAGGGTGGGGTTCGCCTGGTTGGTGAAGCTGCCTTCTGCCGGCGTGGAGATGCCGGGCGCGGCGGGAGCCACCGTGTCTTTCACTACGGTGACGGTGTCGGTCGAGCCGCCGGAGACGTTTGTCTGGCTGATCGTCACCTGCACCGAGACACCGTCAGGCACCGCGCGCACGTCGAGCTGCTGGGTGAAGGCGCCGTTCGCGCACGGGGCCGAGCCGGTGACGGTGGCCACGCTGATGGAGACCGCGCTGCCCTCGGAGCAGGTGCCAGACACCGTGTACGCCGGTGCCGAAGCGCCGGTGATCGGCGAGAGCGCGCCGAGCCGCACTTGCGGTGGCGCCACGATGATCAACGTGTGCGGGCCGGCCGTCGGGCTGGTGTTGCCGGCGCGATCGCGCTGGGCCGCGGAGAGGGGGCGCGTGCCGGTGCCGAGTGACGTGGGGCAGCTCCAGGCGCCACTCGCGTCGGCCGTCACGGTGCACACCAGCGCCGCGCCTTCGGAGATGCTGACGGTGGCGAACGCCTCCGCGGTGCCGCTCAGCGTCGGAGCTGCGGGCGCGGTGGCGTTGTCGGCCGGCGTGACGATGACCGGGCCTTGCGCCGGACCGATCGTGCGCACCGTGAAGCTCCGCGCCGCCGAGTTGGCCGAGCTGTTGGTCGCGACGTCGGTCGCCGCCGCCACGATGCTCACCGCGCCGTCAGTGAGGGTGCTGCTGACGCAGCTCCATAACCCTGAGGCGGGAACCAAGGCGGTGCAGAGCGTTGTCGCGCTGCGGAGGACGCGCACCGTGGTTCCCGCGGTCGCGGTGCCCGCGATGGTGGGCGCGGAGGCGTTGGTGAAGCTGCCCTCGACCGGCGCGGAGATCGCGGGGACCGGTGGCGCCACCGTGTCTTTCAACACCGTGCGGGTATCGGTGCCCGTGCCCGAGCCGTTGGTCTGCGAGGCGGTCAACGAGACGCTCGCGCCGTCGGCCACGGCGGTGACGTTGAGGGTGGTGGAGAAGGTGCCAGCGGGGCAGGTGGTCGAGCCGGTGACGCTCCCGACCGAGACACTCACCGTGCCCGCTGCCGCCGTACACGTGCCGGAGATGGGGTAGCTCGTCACGTTGCCCGTGTGAACGGGGCCCGGTGAGGCGAGGGTGACCGAGGGCACGTTGGCGACGGTGAAGGTGCGCGCGGCCGACGCCGGGCCGAGGTTGCTCGCGACGTCGCGCTGGGTGGCGGTGATCGCGTGGGCGCCGACGCCGAGCGCGGTGGAGCAGCTCCACTGGCCCGTGCCGTTGGCGGTGGTCTGGCACAGCTGCGTCGAGGTCTCGGTGACGGTGACCGTCGCGTTGGCTTCAGCGGTGCCCGAGATCGACGGGTTGATGCCCACGCTCGCGCCCGCCGACGGAGAGGTGATCGCCGGTGCCGCCGGAGCGGTGGTGTCGACCGTGAAGACCCGCGCGGTGCTGGCCCCAGACGCGTTGCCCGCGGGGTCGGTAGCGGTGGCGGTCAACGTCACAGGCCCATCGGGGAGCATCGCGCTGGTGCAACTCCAGGTGCCGTTGGTCGCGGTCACCGCAGTGCAGATCTGCGTGCTGCCGGAATACGCGCGCACGGTGCTGTTGGCTTCAGCGGTGCCGTTGACGGTCGGCGTCGACGAGGTGACGTACGCGCCGTCAGCCGGAACACCGAGGGCCGGCGCCGCGGGGGCCACCGTGTCTTTCGAGGTGTATTTGATCTCCACGCCGGTCCCGATGGCGTTGGTCTGCGCGGCCGCCACCACCACGCTCGCCGCGTCGGTCAGCGTGCTCACGTTGATGCTGGTGGAGAAGGTCCCCGACGCGCAGGTGGTCGACGTGTTGCGCGAGCCGACGCTCACCGCCACCACGCCCGACGCGTCTTGGCAGGTGCCCGACACCGGGTACGTCAGCCGGTTGCCGAAGTTGATGATGCCCGGCGTGTTGACCGTGACGATGGGAATGCCCTGCACCACCGAGAGGGTCTGATCGCTCACCTGGTTCTCCAGCACCGAGGTGTTCGAGATGTTGGTGCGCCCGTTCACCACCGCGCCCGGCGTGGTGGAGGTGACGTTGACCGTCAGCGTGCACCGCGTGGTCAGCGGCGCCATGGTGCCGTTCGTCAGCCGTACCGAGGTCGCCCCCGCAGCCAGCGCGCCCCCGCCGCCGTTGGTCACCGTGCCGTTGCACGTGTTCGAGACCGACGCGTTGGCCAGCGTCAGCCCCGAGGGGAACGTGTCGGTGAAGCTCAGCGTGCCCTGCGACGGCGCCCCGGGGACGTTGTCGATGGTGAAGGTGAGGGCGGTGCTGCCGCCGGCCTGAATGAAGGTGCTGCCGAAGGCTTTGCTCAGCGTCGGCTGGTACGAGAAGAAGGTCAGGTCGTTGGCCGTCTTGAACGTGCCGGGGGTGGAGCCGAAGTTCCACATCACCGCGAACGAGTTGTCCAACGAGGTCGGCTCGATGAAGTTGGTGAACGTCACCGCCGAGAGAATGGAGTTGTTCTGGCCGGCGGGGCACGAGCTCGACGCCTGGTCGAAGAGGCACCGGTAGTAGCCGCCGAAGTACGCGGTCCACGGAGTCTCCGCGCGGTAGCGCCAGGCCACCACGATGTTCGTTTGCTCTCGATAGCCACCGACGATGCGCGGCGGGCCGGCGTTGAAGAAGCTGGGACCGAAGTCGCTCGTGCCGAGGTACGCGTCGAAGCCCTGGTACAGGCGCACCGGCAGCGTGGTGGGGTGGCCCGAGGGCACGACGACCGTCTTTTCCACCGTCACGAAGTCATTGGGAAACGCGTAGGTGTACTTCACCGTCACGTCGTAGTTGCGCCCCGACACCACCGCGCGGAGCACCGTCGTCGCCACGCCGCTCCCGTTGGGTTGCAGCGTCACCGTGTTCGAGATCGGCGTGAACTCCGACGCCGTGATGCCCGGCCCCGCCGCCGCCGCGAAGTGCTGCGGCCCGAACACCGTGGTGCCGATCGCCAGGTACACGCCGTTGTCGAGCGAGTCGACCGTGGTCGAGCCTGGCACGCCGGACTGCGGGTAGAACTGCCCGGTGCCGTTGCGCACCACCTGGATCTGACCGGTCGGCCCAACCCCGATGCGAATGCCGGTTCCAGCGCCCGTGCCGCCACTCGGGTTCAAGGTCACCTGCGCGAACGCGGAGGTGCTCAGAAGGAGTGCGAAAACCGCCACCTGCGCTGTAAAAGGCGCTCCATGCTTCCGTACGTCGATCGTTTTTCCCGTCGTCACATCGGGTTATCGGCCCAAGCCATCGAAGAGATGCTGCACCACGTCAAAGTGCCCTCCGTCGGCGCGCTTTTGGACCAAACGGTGCCGGCTCGAATTCGCCTCAAGCGGCCTCTGGCGCTCCCCGAAGCAGGCGGAGAGTTCGAGGTTCTTCAGGAGTTGCGGGGGCTTGCGAACCAAAACGAGGTGTTCCGCTCATTTTTGGGCACCGGGTACTACGACACCCTGACGCCGGGCGTGGTGCTGCGAAACGTGCTGCTCAACCCGGGTTGGTACACCGCGTACACGCCGTACCAAGCGGAGATCGCCCAGGGCCGGCTCGAGGCGCTCCTCAACTTCCAGACCATGGTGGCCGACCTCACTGGGCTGCCGATTGCGAACGCCTCGCTGCTCGATGAGGGCACCGCGGCGGCCGAAGCGATGCACATGCTGCACGGTCTTTCGACTCACTCCGATGAGCGTGCCTTCTTCGTCAGCGCCGACTGTCACCCCCAGACCGTCGAGGTGGTGAAGACCCGCGCCAAGCCGCTGGGCATTCGCGTGATCGTCGGCGATCACCGCACCTTCGACTTCGCGCAGCCGTGTTTCGGCGTGCTGCTGCAGTACCCGGCGACCGACGGCGGCGTGTTCGACTTCAGCGGCTTCATCGCCAAGGCGAAGGCGGCGGGGGCGTTGTCAGTCGTGGCGACTGATCTGCTCGCGCTGTGCCTGCTCAAGGCCCCCGGAGAGCTCGGCGCCGACATCGCCATCGGTTCCGCGCAGCGCTTCGGGGTGCCCATGGGCTTCGGCGGCCCACACGCGGCGTTTCTGGCGACGAAAAACGAATACGCGCGCACGCTCCCGGGGCGGCTCATCGGCGTGTCGCAAGACGCGCAGGGGCACATGGCGCTCCGCATGGCGCTGCAGACGCGCGAGCAACACATTCGCCGGGAGAAGGCGACGTCGAACATCTGTACCGCGCAGGTGCTGCTCGCGGTGATGGCGTCGATGTACGGCGTGTACCACGGGCCTCAAGGCCTGAAGGACATCGCCACCCGCGTGCACCGCTTGGCGCGTACCTTCGCGGCCGGCGTGCGCAAGCTCGGCTTTACCGTTCGCCACGACGCGTTCTTCGACACCGTGTGCGTGCAGCTCAAGGACTCCGCGGCGGCTGACGCGGTGGAGCAGGCCGCGCGGGCAGGGCGAATGAACCTGCGCCGGCTCGATGCGACGCACCTGTGCGCCTCGATGGACGAAGTGGTGTCGTTCGATGACGTGCAGCGCTTGATCAAGGCGTTCGCGGGGGCGCGCGCGGTGGAGGCCACGACCGCGGAATCGGCGTCGATCCCCGAGGGGCTCAAGCGCACCAGTGGGTACCTGACGCACCCGGTGTTCAACACCCACCACACCGAACACGAGATGCTGCGGTACATCCGCTCGCTCGAGGCGAAAGATCTCTCGCTCTGCCACAGCATGATCCCCCTTGGGTCGTGCACCATGAAGCTCAACGCCACGAGCGAAATGGAGCCGGTGACCTGGCCCGAGTTCAACGGCCTTCACCCCTTCGCTCCGAAGGAGCAGTGGAAAGGCTACGCGCAGATCTTCACCCAGCTCGAGGCGTGGCTCTCGGAGATCACCGGGTTCGCCGGCTGCTCGCTCATGCCGAACGCGGGCTCGCAGGGCGAATACGCGGGGCTGCTCGTCATTCGCGGGTACCACGAGGCGCGAGGGCAGGGGCACCGCAAGGTGGTCCTCATTCCCGCGTCGGCGCACGGCACGAACCCCGCCACCGCGGTGATGGCCGGCTACCAGGTGGTGGTGGTGAAGACCGACGAGCAGGGCAACGTCGAGCTCACCGATCTGAAGGCGAAGATCGCGCAGCACAAAGACGTGCTCGCGGCGCTGATGATCACCTACCCCTCGACGCACGGCGTGTTCGAAGAGGGCATCGTCGACATCTGCGAAGCGGTTCACGCGGCCGGCGGCCAGGTCTACATGGACGGGGCGAACATGAACGCGCAGGTCGGCGTCTGCCGCCCCGGAGACTTCGGCGCCGACGTCTGCCACCTCAACCTGCACAAGACCTTCTGCATCCCCCACGGCGGCGGCGGGCCGGGCATGGGTCCGATCTGCGTGGCGAAGCACCTGGTCGACTTCCTCCCCACGCACCCGGTGACGGCGACGGGCGGAGCGCAGGGCACGGGGCCGGTCTCGGCGGCGGCTTTCGGCAGCGCGAGCATCTTGCTGATCTCGTGGGTCTACATTCGCCTCATGGGCCCCGACGGGCTGGCGGCGGCGACGGCGGCGGCGATTCTCAACGCGAACTACGTGGCCGCACGGTTGGGCGATGCGTTCCCCGTGCTGTACCGCGGCCAACACGGCCGGGTGGCGCACGAGTGCATCGTCGACATGCGCAAGCTCAAGGCGACGAGCGGGGTCGAGGTCGAAGACATCGCCAAACGCTTGATGGACTACGGCTTTCACGCGCCGACGGTCTCGTTCCCCGTGGCTGGCACGATGATGATCGAGCCCACCGAGTCTGAATCGAAGGCCGAGGTCGACCGCTTCTGCGAAGCGATGCTCTCGATCCGCGCGGAGATCTCGGAGATCGAAGCCGGGAAGCTCTCGAAAGACGACAACCCGCTCAAGCACGCGCCGCATACCGCCGGCGTGGTGACCGCTGACGAGTGGAAACACGCGTATTCGCGTCAGCGCGCGGCGTACCCGCTGCCGTGGGTCAAGCAGCACAAGTTCTGGCCCTCCGTCTCGCGCGTCAACAACGTGCTCGGCGACCGCAAGCTCGTCTGCAGCTGCCCGCCCATCGAAGACTACGCGTAGCGGCGTGGGGTAGGATCCGAGCCATGTCGACTGCTCGACGGCTGCACTACACCTACCGCGACTACCTCGACGTCGAGCAGATGAGCGACGCTCGCCTCGAGTTTTACAACGGCGAGATCTACGCCATGGCGGGCGGCACGCCGGAGCACGCGTTCCTCGCGGCGGCGTGTAGCGCTCAGCTCACCGCGCAGCTCCCCAAGGGTTGTCGCGTCGCAAGCTCCGACTTGAAGATCTCGGTAGTTGAAACCGGCCTTTCGACGTACCCCGATCTGTCGGTCGTATGTGGGCCAGCCGAGCGCGACGCGCGTGACGCGAACGCAGTGACCAACCCGGTGTTGCTCGTCGAGGTCACCAGTCCTTCCACCCAGGACTACGACCGGGGCGAAAAGCTGAGTCACTACAAACAGATTTCCTCCCTCCAGTGCGTGGTGATCGTGGGGCACGCCGAGAAGTGCGTCACGCTGGTGCAGCGCACGGCTTCGGGCTGGGCCATGACCGACGTCCGCCCGGGGGAGCTCGCTGTGGTGGCGTCACCTTCGCTCTCCATCGATGTCAGCGCGCTCTACGCGTCGCTCGACGGCGTGTAGGCCTGGGTGCGCGTGCTGGATCACTGACTTTTCGTGAATACAGATGTGTCCTCGCTCGTTCAGGCGGGACGCTATGGACCTCGACCTTTCCGCTCACGACGGCGCCGTTTCTCGTGACGAGCCTCAGCCCGTCGCCCCGCCCGCGGAGGTCGTGACGAGGGCGCCTGTTCGCGCGAAGCCGCTGTTCGTCTGGCTCTTCCGGTTTCAGGCGATAGCGCTCGCCGGCTTTCTGCTCGCCGTCGAGGCTCGGTTCGGGGTAGCCCCATTCTCTGAGGCGAAAACCGTCGCCGCATGGCTGATGCTGGTGGGAATGCTCGGTGCGGTGGCCGTCGGTTTCGCTTCGCTGATTCGCATCATCGGAGCGACGATGCGCCCGGAGCCAGTGGCCGCCCTGACGTGGGTCGGCTTGTTCAGCGCGGGCGCGTCTTCGCTGGGGGGCCTCCTCGCGACGACAGTGGGCTTGTCGAGCACCATATCGATTCGCGGTCGCCAGCTCCGGCGGCGCGGGAAGGTGCTGCTCCCCTCGGTAGGGCAAGGTGACGCGTGGGCCGAGCTGTCGATGCAGCCTGAAATTCCTGGAGAGCTCACGGAGGCCCTCGCGCGGCGCTGGCGAGAGAACGGCCGCAACGAGCACGCCTCGGTGGCGGCCTTCGCGCATCTGACGCTCGACTTGATGGCCGTCGGAGCGCCTCCTCAACTGCTGACAGACGCGCAGCGCGACGCGGCCGATGAGATTCGCCACGCCGAGCTCTGCTTCTCGCTCGCCCGCGCCATCGACGGTCAGCCGGAGAGCCCGAGCCCATTCCTACAGGCGCACGAGCAGCGGCCGGCGCCGTCGTCGCGGCCCGAGGCGCTGGCGCAGCTGGCCGCCGATTCGCTCATCGAAGGTGCGTTGCTCGAGGGCTTCTCCGCGCGGACGCTCGCGGTGCTGGTGCAGCGCTGTGAAGACCCAGCCACCGTGGCGCTGCTCAAGGAGTTGGCTGCCGATGAAGGCCGTCACTCCCGCCACGGTTGGGACGTCGCGGAGTGGTGCCTCGCTGAGGGTGGAGCGGCCGTCGCCGAGGCACTCCGCCGGGCGGCTGACCAGCTTCCGACGTCGAACACCCCTGCGACGAACGACGAAGCCACGGATGGCCGCTGGGAGCGCTACGGAATCGCCGGCGCGGCCCTCGAAGCGCAGATGTTTCAGGAGTCGCGCGCATATGTCGTACAGCGGGTGCAGCAGCTCCTCGGCGCGGCTCGCCTCGCGGCGTGAGCACCGCTTTCGTCGATCGCTGGGGGCCCGCGTGGCAACAGACGCGACATGGGCTCGAAAGTCGGTTGCTGCGTGCTGCTTCTCGTCGGCTGCGCTGTTTCCCCCGGCCAGGAGGACTCCGGCGCTGTGTTTCCTGATGGAGGTGGCGCGCTCGACGCAGGGCCCGACGTGAGCGGGCTCGACGACCTGGCGTTGATGACCGCGCTCGCCGGCTTGTGGGCTGGTCCCGCGACGCAGACTCCGCTCGGTGCGTTTCCCACCATGAACGTCGATTTCCGCCCGGTGGGGTCGCGAGCGCTCTTTGGTCGCGTCGATCTCGATGGAGCCAACGCCTTGCGGTTCGGTTTCACCGTGGAGACGGTCAACGGAGTGCGGAGGTTGACGTATCGGAACGGCGGTTACTTCCTCGGCATTCTGCGAGACATGCGGGCCGATCTCCGCTCCGTCGAGCACGGCCCGGAGCGCTGGCGGTTCTGCCACGTCGAGCGCGGCTGCGACTACATCGACGCTCGCTTCACACTGAGTGACTCGACGACCCTGGTGCTCGACGTGAAGGTGCGCGGGCAGCAGCACCTCCTCTGGCAAGCCACCCGTCGCGAGGCGCGCACGGTGCCCTCGACGTTCCCGGAGCAGGGGCCATGGGCAGGCTCGCTGACTGATCCGTTTCCCGTCATGCCGTCGCTCGAAGCCACCGTATCGTGGACCACGCCGCTCCCTGCCGAGCGCGAGGTGTGGATCTCGCTCTCCGCGACGGCGTGCGGCTTCACGTTCTCGTGCGTGCCGAGCCGAACGCTGGCGGTGAAGGCCGCGGCCGGCGCGACCCGGGCGACGCTCACCCTCGAGCAGCTGCACCTCGGCACGTATTTCGCGACCGCGGTGCTCGACCGAAATGGCAACATTCGTACGTTGCTCCGCCCAGACAGCGGCGACGGCGTCTCGATTCCCGACACCTCGGTCACGGTGGCGGCGACCGGCACCACGCGGGTGTCGCTGCCGATCATCACCAGCGTTCCGTAGCGGTCGACCCGAGGGACTCGGGGGTGTAGGGTCCGCGCCGCTCGATGCCTCCGATCGACCCTAAAAAGCCTGTCCGCTTCGGTAAGTACACGCTGGTCGATCGCATCGCGGTCGGCGGCATGGCGGAGATCTTTCTCGCGCGCCAAGCGGGCCTCGAGGGCTTCGAGAAGACGATCGTCATCAAGCGCATTCGACCGCACCTGTCGAAGCAGCCGAACTTCGTGAAGATGTTCCTCAACGAGGCGAAGCTGGCCGCGCAGCTGAACCACCCCAACATCGTGCAGATCTACGACCTGGGGAAGATCAGCGAGTCGTACTTCATCGCCATGGAGTACATCTTCGGGCGCGACATGCGTCGCATCATCCCGAAGGCTGACGCGCTCGGCATCCCGTTCCCCATGGTGTACGCGCTGAAGATCGCCTCGAGCGTGTGCGAAGGGCTGTACTACGCGCACCAGAAGGTCGACCTCTACGGCACGCCGCTGAACATCGTGCACCGCGACGTCACGCCCGAGAACATCTTCGTCTCGTTCGACGGCACGGTGAAGGTGCTCGACTTCGGCATCGCCAAGGCCGCGAACCAGATCGAGCAGACCCGCGCCGGAGAGATCAAAGGCAAGCTCTCGTACATGTCGCCCGAGCAGTGCATGGGCAAGCCGCTCGACTCGCGCAGCGACCTGTTCTCGCTCGGCACCGTGCTCTACGAGTGGCTCACCGGCTTCAAGCTCTTCACCGGCGACAGCGAGGTCGCGATTCTCAAGTCGATCACCGAGGGCAAGATCTACGCGCCCTCGTACTTCAAGGCCGACATTCCCGAGGCGGTAGAGGCGATTCTGATGCGCGCCCTCGAGAAGGACCGGGAGAAGCGGTACCAGAACGCCTGGGAGATGCAGTACGACCTGGACCAGTTCTTGTCGCAGTACGAATTCACCCCGTCGAACATTCACCTTTCGAACTTCCTCAAGCAGCTCTTCAACGACGAGCTCGAGGAAGAGAAGTCGCGGCTGGCGCAGCTGCGCGCCCCGGGTGGCCCTGCGCAGATCATCACCGAAGAGCCCGAAGAGGTGTTCTCGGCGATCGAGCCCATCTCCGAGACGTCAGAGGCCGCTGACAGCCGCCTCAACCCCGCGCCCAGCGGCGGTGAGAAG
>JAEUJT010000331.1 GCA_016793525.1 Archangium sp.
CCGGCGCGGCAGACGACCACGTCGCTGCCTCCGTAGACCTCGGCCATGTCGTCGATGAACTCGCGCACGTCGGCGTCGAACCCGCGCGCCGCGTACGCCTGGCGAACGCGCTCGAGGTCGGCCTTGCCGGTCTGGTGGATGAAGCGCATCGAACCTTTGATCGGCTCCAGATGCTCGAGCGATTCGATGACCCGGGTGTTGAGGCCCTGCGCGCCGAGGGAGCCGCCGAAGACCAAAATCGTGAAGCGCTCGTGCGCGACTTTCGGGCGGAGGAAGTTGTCGAGCAGCTTCTTGCGAATGGGGTTGCCGAGCACCATCGCCCGCGCCGCCGGGACCACGCGCCGCACGTCGTCGAAGGAGAGGAAAATTCGGTCCACCAGCGCGCCGAGAATCCGGTTGGTCAGACCCGGGAGCGCGTTCTGCTCTTGAATCGCAGTGGGGATTCGCAAAAGCCACGCGGCCAGCACCACGGGGCCCGACGAATAGCCGCCGACACCGACCACCACGTCGGGCCGGTACCGCATGTGAAACCGAAACGCGTACACGAAGCTCAGCGGCAGCGTCAGCAACCCGAGGAGCAGCTGCCAGGGGTTCATGCCCTTCAGCCCGCGCGAGGGAATCGACTCGAAGACGAAACCGTTCTGCGGCACCACTCGTGCTTCCAACCCACGCGACGTGCCGACGAAGACCACGTCGTTTTTCGGGTGGCGCGTCGTCACCTCCTCCGCCAGCGCGATGCCGGGGAAGAGGTGGCCGCCTGTACCGCCACCGGCGATGAGCACTCTCACGCGGGCACGCCCTCGGGCAGATCGCCCGACTCGGCACGGGAGGCCTTCGTGACTTTCGACCGTCGACCGCTCGAGGGCTCCACCGCGCCGCTGATGCTGAGCAGCACGCCGGCCGCGCCCATGAGCACGATGAGCGAGCTCCCTCCGTACGAAATGAACGGCAGCGTCAGGCCCTTGGTCGGCACCAGGCCCATGGCGACGAACATGTTCACCACCGCTTGGAAGGCGATCAGCGTGGTGACGCCGAGGCCGAGGTACGTGCCGAAGGGCTCCGGAGCCTGGAGCGCCGCCCGCAGCCCGCGCCAGATGATCACGCCGTAGAGCATGATCACGAAGGCCACGCCGAGCAGGCCGAGCTCTTCGCCGATGATGCTGAAGATGAAGTCGGTGTGTGCCTCGGGGAGGAAATAGCGCTTCTGCCGCCCGTCGCCGAGCCCGAGGCCGGTGAGCCCTCCAGAGCCGATGGACATCAGCGACTCCGCCACCTGGTAGCCCGAGCCCTGGCGATTGGCCCACGGGTCGAGGAACGCGGTGACGCGCTTCATGCGGTACTCCGACGTGGCGATGGCGGTGTACGCGAAGGGAATCGCCAGCAGCACCGAGCCGACCAGGTACGACAACTTCGCGCCCGCGGCGAAGAGCATCACGAACAACAGCACGAGCAGGCCCACCGAGCTGCCGAAGTCGGGCTCGAGCATGCACAGCAGCACCAACACACCGGCGATGCCCAGGTGCGGCAGGAAGCCGATGGAGAAGCTCTTCACTTTCTCCCGCTTCTTCGCGAGCGAATACGAGAGGTAGACCACCCACGCGAACTTGCAGATCTCCGCTGGCTGCAACGAGACGCCCGGGATTCGCAGCCACCGCTTCGCGCCGCCGACCGACGTGCCGAGGCCGGGAATGACGACTGCCACCAACAGAATGATGCTGACGATGAGCAGCGGGTACGCGAGGCGCGCCAACCGCCGGTAGCCGAGCTTGAGCGCCGCCACCATCGCGAGGAGCCCGATGCCGGCCGCCACCGCCTGCCGTTTCACGAAATGAAAGCCGTCGCCCAGCTTGTCGTGTGCGGTGATCGCGCTGGCCGAATAGACCATCACCAGCCCGAAGCCGACGAGCAGCAGCACGGCGCTCAGCAGCAGTGGGTCGTACGTCAATCGTCGGGAGTCTTGGCTCACAGCGCCCTCACCAGCGTTTTGAAGGTGTCACCGCGGTGCTCGAAATGGTCGAACTGGTCGTACGAAGCGCAGGCCGGAGACAGCAGCACCGTGTCTCCAGCGACCGCGACTTCTTTCGCGCGCGCGACTGCTTTTTCCAGCGTGCCGCAGGCCTCGACGGTGGTCTCGCTGGCGAACGCGGTGGCAATGGCCGGAGCGTCGGCGCCGATGGTCAGCACACCGCGCAACTTGCCCTTCGCCGCCTGCACGAGCGGGGCGTACGGAGCGCCCTTCCCTTTTCCACCGGCGATGAGCCACACCCGACCCGCGAGCGCGTTCAACGCCACGAGCGACGAATCGACGTTGGTCGCCTTTGAATCGTTGATCCACTCCACGCCGCCGACGTCGCGAACGAACTCCAAGCGGTGCGGCAACCCGGGGAACGAATCGAGGCCGCGCTGAACGACTTCGGCCGGCACGCCCGCGAGCGAGGCCAACATCGCCGCCGCCATGGCGTTCTGCAGGTTGTGCGCGCCACGGAGCGCCCGGTTCGCGACCCGGTACGTCACGCCGTCGAACGAGAACGACTCCGAGCTCGTGGCGCGCGCTTCGGCCGCTTGCTCCGCGTGGAGCGTGAAGCGGTACACCGTCACCTTCGCCTGCTTCGCCAGCTCGACCACGTGGGGGTCGTCGCCGTTGATCACCGCGAAGCCGTTGGCCGGTTGCGTGCGGAAAATTCGCGCCTTCGCCGCGCCGTAGTCGACGTGTGAGGCGTAGCGGTCCAAATGGTCTGGCGTGAGGTTCAAAATCGCGCTGCCGAGCAGCTCCGCCGTGTCCATTCCCTCGAGCTGAAACGAGGAGAGCTCCACCACGTGCATCGCGTAGCCGCGCCGCGCCGGGTCGACGTACGCGGTGGTGAATGCCGTGCCCAAGTTGCCACCGACGAACGAGTCCGACTGGTGCAGCGTGATGATGTGCCCGAGGAGCGCCGTCGTCGTGCTCTTCCCGTTGGTGCCGGTGATGCCGAGAATCGGCCCCGCTCCAGCGCCACGGAAACGCCAGGCGAGCTCGATCTCCCCGTACACCGGCACTCCGGCGGCACGTGCGGCTGCCAACTCCGGCTTCGAGAGCGGCACGCCAGGGCTCACCACCACGGCCGCTGCGCCTTCCCAATACCTCGCGGGAAAGGCACCTGCGCTCAGCTCGAAGTGCCGAGAGCTGAACTTCACCGACGAATTGGGGTTCTCATCAATTGCGAGCACATGAGCGCCGCGTCGCAGCAGCAGGTCGACGGCGCCCACGCCGCTCTTCCCCAGGCCCACCACCACGAACCGCTTGCCCAGCAAGGTCCCGTGCGTGGGCTCCTTCTCGAGCTCGGCCTCGATCGCGCGCTGCGTCGCCCGTTTCTGAGCCAACTCCTGCTTGCGCGTCTTGGCGTTCATCGCAGCTTGAGCGACGCGAGCGCGACGCCCCCCAGGATCACCGAGACGATCCAGAAACGAATGACGATCTTCGTCTCCGACATGCCGAGCTTCTCGAAGTGGTGGTGCAGCGGCGCCATTTTGAAGACGCGTTTGCCGGTGGTCTTGAAGCTGACGACCTGAATCATCACGGAGAGGATCTCCGCGAGAAACACGCCGTGAATGATCGCGCTGACGAGCTCGTTTTTGCTGAGCATCGCCACGCTGCCGAGCGCGCCACCGAGGGCCAGGGAGCCCACGTCACCCATGAACACGCTCGCCGGGTGCGCGTTGAACCAGAGGAAGCTGACGCCAGCGCCCATGATGGAGGCACAGAAGACGGCGAGCTCGTCACCGCCTTCCACGGCCGCGATGCCCAAGTACTTGTGCACCGGCACGCCCACCATGTGCCCGTTCACCATGTCGGCGATCTCGAGCCCGGTGCCGGCGACGTAGCAGAGCACCGTGAACACCAGCGCCGCGATCATCGTCGGAGCGATGGCCAGGCCGTCGAGCCCGTCGGTCATGTTCACCGCGTTCGAGGTGCCCACCACCACGAACCAGGCGAAGAGCACGTAGAGCCAACCGAGGTCGGGGTTCGCGTAGCGCAGCGGCACGAAAGGCACCGTCAGCTTGGTGTCGATGAGCAGGTGCGGCGTTCCCCCCGTCCAGTCGCACATCAGGCCGAACACCCCGACGAGGAAAAACGCGGTCTGCAGCACCATCTTGTAGCGGCCAGCGAGGCCCTTGGAGTTGCGCTTCGACAGCTTCATCCAGTCGTCGAGGAAGCCCGTGAAGCCGTAGCCGAGCGTCATCAACAGCGCGACCCACACGATGCGCGAGCTCAGGTCGGCGAAGAGCAACGTGCCGGCGGTGACGCTGAGCAGAATGAGCGTGCCACCGAGCGTCGGCGTGCCCTTCTTCTTCTGGTGCGACTCCGGCGTGTCTTCACGCACGTTGCTCTGGCCGTGCTGCTGAATGCGCAGCCGGTTGATGAGCGACGGGCCGACGAGCATGCCGATGACCAGCGACGAGACGCCGCCGGCGATGATGCGAAACGTCGGGTACTTGAGGAAGTTGAGCCAGCGGCCGAGATCGCCGTCTTTCAGCCACTCGTAGAGCAGGTAGAGCATGTCAGTGCGCTGCTCCTGCAGAGGTGGTGCCGGTGAGCGCCTCGACCACGCGCTCCAACTTCATGCCGCGGCTGCCCTTCACCAACACCACGTCGTGCGGCTTCAGCTCCGCCTTGAGCCACGCCACCAGCGTCGCCACGTCGTCGAAGTGCTGCGCCGCGGCGCCGAGCTTCTTCGCCGCCACCGCCGTCGACTGCACCGTGCGCGGGCCGAAGAAGGCCACCCGCGCCGCGCGCTCCGAGGCGTCGATGCCGAGCTGCACGTGCCCCCGCGCCTCGTCGCTCCCGAGCTCCAACATGTCGCCCAACACCGCGATGGCCCGCCCTTCACTCGCCAGAATGTGGAGCGTCTCCAGCGCCGCGGTCATCGAGGCCGGGTTTGCGTTGTAGCAATCGTCGATCACCGTCACCCCGCCCGGAGCGTCATGCAGCTGCAACCGCCGCGCATGGGCCTGCGCCGCCTCGAGCCCGCGCACGCACTCCTCTGGCCGGTAGCCGAGCGCGAGCCCCATGGCGAAGGCACCGGCCGCGTTCATCGCGTTGTGAAAGCCGACCAGCCGCAGCGCCACCGGGTAGTCGCGGCTCTGGAAACGCACGGTGAGCGACAGCCCATCGCGCCCCTGCGCGTCGACCGCGGCCAAGCGCACATCTGCCGAGTCGCTCCGACCGAAGGTCATCACCGAGGCCTTGAGCGTCTTCGCGCGTGCGGCGATTCGTTCGTCGTCGGCGTTGACGATGGCCGTGGCACCCGCCCCCAGTCCGCGGAAGAGCTCCGTCTTCGCTTCAGCGACGCCCTCGATGCTGCCGACGCCCTCGATGTGGGCGGGTTGCACGATGGTGATGAGGCCGGCGTTCGGCCGCGCGATCTCGGTCAGGCGAGAAATCTCCCCCGCATGGTTCATGCCCATCTCGACGATGGCCGCCACGTGCCGGCGCTCCAGGTTGAACAGCGTGAGCGGCACGCCAACTTCGTTGTTCAAATTGCCCTGCGTCTTCAGCGCCGGGCCGCGGGTCTCGAGAATGGCGCCGATCAGCTCCTTCGTCGTCGTCTTCCCGTTGGAGCCCGTCACCGCGCCGACGGGAATCGAGAAGCGGTCGCGGTGCGCTCGAGCGAGCTGCCCCAACGCGACGAGCGTGTCGTTCACCTCGAACACCGCCGTGCCCGCGGGCACCACGCCCCGAGGGTGGCCCTTCTGTACGACGACGCCAGACGCTCCCGCCTTCACTGCTTGGTCGAGGAGCGTGTGCGCATCGAAGCGCTCCCCTTTCAGCGCGACGAACAGCGCCCCAGGCACCATCGCCCGGCTGTCGGTCACCACCGCGTCGAACGACGCCGACACTTCTCCCGACGCCTGCGCGCCCGTCGCCTTCAGCACCTCGGCCTGGGAGAAGCTCGCTGCCATGGCGCCTAGACCCCGAGCGCCTTCTTCGCTTCAGCGATGTCGTCGAACGGCTTCTTCTCGCCGTTCTGCTCCTGCGTGGCCTCGTGGCCCTTGCCGGCGACGAGCACCGTGTCGCCCTCTTTCGCCAGCGAGACCGCGAGCGCGATGGCCGCCGCGCGATCGGCCTCGACCAAATACCCACGCTCACCGGTGCGCGCCTTGGCCGGGCTCATGCGCCGCAGGCCGCCCTTCTCGAGGCCCGGAGTGATCTCCGCGATGATGTCATCGGGGTCTTCACCGCGCGGGTTGTCTGACGTGACGATGGGCACGTCGGCCTGCGCCGCGACCTCACCCATCAACGGCCGCTTGCCCGCGTCGCGCTCTCCGCCGCAGCCAAACACCACGAAGACCTTGTTCTTGGTGATGCCGCGCGCCGACTCGAGCGCCTTGGCCAGCGCGTCGTCGGTGTGCGCGTAGTCGATGAGCACGTTGATGCCCTTGCCCTCGACGCGCTCCATGCGGCCGGGCACCCGGGTGACGCGCTCGATGCCGTCTTGCACGTCGCGGCGACCGGCGCCGAAGCCCAGCGCGATGCCCGCGGCGGTGAGAATGTTGTCGAGGTTGTGCGCACCGACCAGCTTGCTCTTCACCGGAATGTCGCCGGCCGG
>JAEUJT010000337.1 GCA_016793525.1 Archangium sp.
CCCGTCTGCGCCCACCCTGCGTCTGTGCGCGCGAAGAGCCACACCGCGCCTCGGCCCGAGCCATCGCTCGGCCCGCCGATGGCCGCCACCGTTCCATCGGCCGACAAGGCGACGCTGGTGCCGAACCGCGAGTTGCCTCCCGGGTCGGAGGGGACGAGCGAGGGGTCGAGCCGCTGCCACTGCCCCGCGTCATGGCGCTCGAAGACATAGGCACGGCCCACGGCGCCATTCGCAGCCCCGTTCCCCACCAACGCCACCGTTCCATTGGCGCTGAGGGCGACCGACGTCGCGCCATTCATGGGCTGCCAGGTGAGGGCTCCCTCGGCGAACGTGCCCGTCGCTGGAGTGAAGGGCCAGGCCGTGGCGCCGGCATCTCCCGCGAGCTCGCCGGCCAGTGCGGTGAGGCCCATGGCGTCGAGCGCCACCGACTGGCCGACGCTCCCGCCGCCCTCGACGCGCGCCGCTGGGAGCACCACGCGCGGGACCGCCGGGAGCGAAATGGTGAAGGGCTCGACGCTGACGTCGCTCCAGCCATCGCCTTCGACGGTGAGGAGGCCCGTGCGCGTCGCCGGCATCACCAACACGTCGGCGCTCCCTGGGGCGCGGCGCAGAATGACCGTGGCGGTTTCGCCGATGCGCACCGCGATCGCGTCTCCCGCCCGCGGCGAGGCCACGCGCACGATGCTGCCCACCACGCCATCTGCTGGAGAAAACGTGGCGGTGCCCGCGACGGGCACCGGTGCTTCACCCCGCGGCCGGCACTGGCCGTCGCTGGCGCACACCAGCGGGTCGGCGCAGTCGAAGCTCGACGCGCACGCGAAGGGAACGTCTGGCACGCGCGGAGACGAGCAGCTCATCAGCGCGCAGACCACGCGCGCCACGGCGCTGGTGTGTACACGCCCCCGCCGTTTCACCGCGCGCCTAGAACGCCGACGTCAGCGGCAGGTATTCGGAGCGCACCCACTGGGCCGCCGCGCCGTTGATGCCCGTGTTCAACGCGAAGGTGTACTTTTTCTTCGGGTCGAGCTTCGCCAAGGGCACCTCGAGGCGGTACGCCTGCTCCTTCATGCCGCGGCGCGAGGTGTCGCTCTCGACCTTGGGTGACTTGAGCGTCATCACCAAGGTGTTGGTGCCCTGCTCGTACACGCGCACTTCCTTCACGCTGTACTTCGGCGGCGAGTCGTCGAAGCCGGTGCCCGACACGGTGATGGAGGCAATGGCCTTGGTCGGCCTCGGCCCGGGCCCGGGCATGCGGTTGACGAAGAGCGAGCCCTGCACGCTGGCGCCGGCGTTGGGGCCGGTGATGCCGGTGGGAATCTTCGATGGCTGCAGCGGCGCCGGGGTCGCCTTCAGCGGAGAGATGCCGATGGTGATGTCGGGCGGCAGGCGCTTGGCGCGCGCGAGCTCGATGACCTCGAAGCCCTTGGGCACCGCCTTCTTCAGCTTCGCCAGCACCGTCTCAGACGTGTCGCCGGCGCTGAGGCGCAGCGTCACCGTCTGGCCCGAGAACTCGAGCTTCAACGTCGAGGCGACGATGCCATTGTTGCTGGCCCGGCCCGACACTTGGAAGCCGCCCGTCGTGCTCTTCGCGGAGAGCGTGGGGTCGTTTTCGGTGACGGTCACCTTGAGCAGCGTGCGCTTGGTGGGGGCGGGCGGCGTGGCGATGGGCTTGGTGCGAATGGCGACCATGAGGGCGGCTCCTGAGGTGAAAAATGGAGCCTCGCTTGTAGCATCTCCGCGCGGGCCTGCACGCCAGGGTAGGGTGGCATTTCGATGACGCAGCGACGACGAACGGGCCGGGAGGCCTTGCCGATGGGCCGGGAGGCCTTGCCTTTCGCGCGGCGGGTGGTGGTGAAAATCGGCACCAACGCCCTCACCAACGCCACGGGGCGCTTTCATCGCTCACATTTCAACCGGTTGGCCGAGGCGCTCCTCCACGTGGCTTCGTCGCGCCAGGTGCTGGTGGTGTCGTCGGGCGCCATCGCGCTGGGCGTCGAGCGCCTGGGCCTCCCCCGCCGACCCAAAGACGTACCCGGGAAACAGGCCTGCGCTGCGGTGGGCCAGAGCCGGCTGATGCGCGCGTGGGAAGAGGCGCTGCACCCTCGAGTCGTGGCGCAGGTGTTGCTGACCCACGCCGACGTGCAAGACCGGCGGAGGTACCTCAACGCCCGCCACACCTTCGAGCGCCTGCTGCGCGACGACGTCATTCCCGTCATTAACGAAAACGACACGGTCTCGGTCGACGAAATCAAGTTCGGCGACAACGACACCCTCGCCGGGCTGGTGGCGGGCCTCGTCGGCGCCGACGCGCTGGTGGTGTTGTCTGATGTCGACGGGCTGTACGACGCCGACCCCCGCACCCACCGCGACGCGCGCCGCATCGACGTGGTGCCGAGGGTGACCCGGGCCATGTTGGCCGCCGCGGGAGGCTCCGGGAGCGCCGTCGGCACCGGCGGCATGGTGACCAAACTTCGCGCCGCCGCCCGCGCCACCGAGGCCGGCGTGCGCTGCGTCATCGCCGCGGGTCAACCGGCCGACACCGTGGCCCGCATCTTCGAGGGCCAGCCGGTGGGCACGCTGTTCGAGCCGGTGGGCACCTCGCGCGACGCCCGCACAGGGTGGATCGCCCATGCCCTCAAGCCGCAGGG
>JAEUJT010000342.1 GCA_016793525.1 Archangium sp.
CTGGGCGCGCTCAAGCTGGGTGCGGCTGCGCTGGAGCGTGGCCTGCAACACCTGGCGCGTCAGCTGCGCGCGCACGAGCTCGTAGAACCGCCTCACCGCCTCCAGCTCCGAGGCCAACCGCTGCTCGTCGAGCTGCCCTCGCGCCGCTTCCTCCTGTGACGCAGCCTGCGCGATGGCCCGCCACCACCGCCCGCCGTCGTAGAGCAATTGGGAGACGGAGACGCCAAAGGTGAATGAGCCGCGGCTGAACCCTGGCACGTCGACAGCGCGCTGTACGAAGGCCGGCTGCCCATTTTCGTCGAGCGACGGCACCGTGCTGAACGTGCGCTGCGGACCCGCGATGAAATCTGACACGCCGGCCGAGACGTCGACCCGAGGCAGAATTGAGCTCCGCGCCGAGACGCGGCCCGCCTGCGCCGACTGGAGCGAGAGCTCCGACTGAATCGCCTGGAGGTTCGCCCGCGACGCCGCGCGCACCTCGTCGAGCGAAAGCGGCGTGGCGGCGACCAGCAGCAGAACGAGAGCGTTCACGAGCCGCCTCCCATCGGAGCCAAACCGCGCACGCCGATGTGCAACGCCGCGGTACCGAGGAGATAGAGCGACAGCAACATCGCCACCGACAGCTCACGTCGAAGCGCCGTCGAGCGCGCGAAGCCGAGCGCCACCAGCGTCACCGACGCGAACCAGAAGACATCGAGGCTCGGGAGCCACCGCTGCATCGCGTCGCTGCTGACGCTCACCCACGCCGCCGCTGACGAGGGCACCAGGGTCTTCGCCATTTCCGCGCTGAGCACGCGCTGGTTCAGCGCGGAGATCAACCACACCGCGGAGCCGACGCCGATCGGCAGCGCCCCCTCCGCTGAAGTCTCGATGGCGTCGCTGAAGGAGAGCGACCGCCCAAGAATCCACGCCATGACGCGGAGCCCAAGTGCCAACACCAACACGCCGAGCGGAACGCCGACCACGCCGCCGGCCACGCCCGCCACGATGGACACCCGCCGGGCCTGCTCGATGGCTTCGCCGATCTCCCGCTCGGTCTGTTTGCTCAGCTCACCGGCAGCCTCGAGCTTCTTCAGCACCACCCGCGACGGGTCGACCCGCGACGCCATCACCGCCGACGACACAGCCACCGTCAGCGCGACGAACAGCAACGAAATCAACCATTTACGAGAAGGGGCAGAGGCGCTCACGGCGGAGCCCATAACGCGTCAAACGCCGAGTCATTTCAAGGAAATGAAGAGATGTTCCAGCCTGTAGCAGAAAAATTGAGGGGTCGATGGTGCGGGTGTACACCCTCGCTGCACCTCGTGCCTCGGGAGCCGCACCGCATGGTCGACAGCACCGACTTCTCCCAGGTGATGTCTGAAGCAAACGACATCGCTCGCAGCGTCAACCAGCCGCTCACCACCGCACATGCGCTGCTCGCCATGTTCACGGTGGAGAACCGCGCAGCCCTGCTCCTCACCGAGCGCGGCATCAACGAAGACGTGCTGCTCGAGCTGCTCACGAGCGCGCCGTCGGAGCCAGAAGGCCTGGTGAAGGAGCTGCGCGACAAGGCCCGGGAGATCGCCGTCAGCGTCGGCTCCACCGAGGCCGATTGCCTGCACGCGCTCATCGCGCTGTCTCGGCTCCGGTGCGCCGCGCAAGATCTCCTCTTCAAGACCGGGCTCGATCTCACCGCGCTGCGCAACACCGCCCTCTCGTATTTCACGTCGGGCCGCATGCCCCGGCGCTTCATGCTCCAGCGCGAGCTGCCTCCCGGAGTGCCCCGCGCGCCAACCGGCCGCCCTGTCGGCGCTCCGCCCCTGCCCTACGCTCCGCCGCGCACCGCTGTGGTCGCGCCGCCTCCGCCAGCGAAGCCCGCAGCGATGAAGCCCGCGCTGCGAATGAAAGATCTCGTCGACGACATCTCCGACGACGAGCTCGCGGCGCTGGCCAAGGTCGAGTTGCCCACCGCCTCGCCTCCGCCGGTGGTCGCTCCGCAGGCCGCGCCCGTTCCGGTGCAAGCGTACGCGCCCGGCTCGAAGTTCTCCCTCGACCCGCGGCAATTCCCGCTGCTGTGCTCCCTCGGGAAGAACCTCTCCCAGCTCGCGAAGGAGGGGAAGTTGGACCCCGTCGTCGGCCGGGCGAAGGAGATCGACGAGACCATCGACATTCTCGGGAAGCGCCGCACCAACAACCCCTGCCTCGTCGGAGAGCCTGGCGTCGGCAAAACCGCCGTGGTC
>JAEUJT010000380.1 GCA_016793525.1 Archangium sp.
AAGCGCTGCAACACGCGATGGAGACGCCCATGGCCTCCGCCACCTCGATGGATTCGTTCCAGGCCTCGGCGCACGTCGAGCCGGTGACGAAACACGTCGCCGTGACACACGTGGCCGTCGTCGAAGCGCCTCCGCTGGCGCCGCAGCCTCAGGCCAACGCCGAAGCACCAGAGACCATCACCGAGGTGCAATCGCCGGCTGCGCCCGAGCTCGAGCCGCACGAGCGCCGCGAGCGCCTGCGCGACCGTCTCCGCGCGGTGCGTGAGAACCCGCGCCCGGAGCCGCTGCCCGAGACCGTCGCCGAAGCCGGCGTGCTCGCCGTGGAGCGCATCTCCGCCCTACAGAGCGAGCTCACCAAGGCCCGCGCGATGAACCTCGCGCTGACGCAAGACCTCGAGGGCACTCGCCGCCAGGCCGAGCGCGCCACCGAAGAGGCCCGCCTGCGCATGGACGAAGCGCGCCGCCTCGCCCACGAGATGGAAGGCCGCGTGACGCTGCTGAGCGACCTCGAAGGCGAGCTTCACGCGCTGGAGGCCGAGCGCAACGAGGCGCTGCTGGCGCTCCAAGAATCGCGTCAGTCGCTCGACGCGCGCGACGCCGATTCACTGTCGCTGAAGGCCGAAATCGCCAAGCGCGACGAAGCCCTGCGCGAATCGCTCGCCGAAGAAGAGCGCCTGGCCACGGAGCTCGAAGAAGCGCACGACAGCATGGCCTCGCTCCGCCGCGGCGCCGATGCGCTGAAGACCGAGCGCGACACGTTGGCCCGCCAGGTCTCCGACCTCACCCGCGAGCGCGCTGAATTGCTCGAGGCCCGCAAGGCCCTCGAGGCCGTGCACAAGGCCCTCAGCAGCGCCACGCTGCGGTAACCCGTCACGTCGCACGGAGCGCCACGCGCTGGCGCTCCACCGCTGCATTTTCAGACCGCACCGAAGCACCTGCGGCCGCAACACTGCGCGACGGGTACAGCGGTTGCGCCGGAACACGTGCAGAAGTCACGACGCCACCGACAGCGCACGTCACTTCTTCTTGCTGCCGGTGGGCGGCGGCATCACCTGGTTGCGCCCGTTCTGCTTCGCCTCGTAGAGCGCGTGGTCAGCGGCGTCGACCATCGCGCGCCAGTCGAGGAACTTGGCCTTCTTGTTGGTGACGACGCCGATGCTGAGCGTCACCGGCACCTTCTGCCCCGCCACCACGAAATCGTGCTTCGACACCACCTTGCGCAGCCGCTCGGCGAAGGCCACCGCGCGCGCCGGAGTGAGCTCGCGCGCCACCACCAGAAACTCTTCGCCGCCGTATCGGCCCAGCGTGTCTTCGATGCGAATGGTCTTCAGCAGCACGTCAGACAGCGCGCGCAGCACCGCGTCACCACCCGAGTGCCCCAGCGTGTCATTGACCCGCTTGAAGTGGTCGACGTCGAGCAGCATCACCGCCAGCGCGTGGCCGTGGCGGTCGGCGAAGGCGAACTCTTTGGTCAGCACCTCGGTGAGGTACGCGCGGTTGTAGAGGCCGGTCAGCACGTCGCGCGTGGCCTGGTCGAAGAGCTTCTTCTGCGCCTCAGCCTCGAGCAGGTCTTGGTAGGCGAAGCGCAGCACCGCCGCCGGCCCGAGCTGAATCTTGTCGCCGTTCTTGAGCGTGGTGAGGGCGTTGATGCGCTCGCCGTTGACCAGCGTGCCGTTCTTCGACTGCAGGTCTTCGACGGCGACGCGCTCGGCGCTCACCGACAGCCGCGCGTGGCTGCGCGAGACACCGTCGTCGTCGATGCGAATGTGGCACTCGTGGGAGCGGCCGATGATCAGCTCTTCCACGTCGAGCACCACCGTGCGTCCGACCGAATCGCCCGCCAGTACCGTCACCGTCGGGTGCGCCGTGCCGAGCTGCGACAAGATGTTGAGGACCGGTTTCGAGCCGGTTTGGTCGCTGTCCACCGAGCGCGTGCATTACAGCACCTCGCCGCGCGCTCGCCCACTTCGCAGCGCCGAACTCGCTGGAGGGTGGATCCGCACACTTCCGTACGTGTACGCGCGGCTACAGCACTTCGTAGCGAACGCCGAGCATCACCTTGTCGTTGCGGTTGAAGGCGCCGAAGGGCGACCACGCGCTGCCCTCGTACACCTCGGCGGCGAGCCAGATTTTCAGCGCCTCATAGCCCTGGAACGTCACCCGCGGAGACAGCGCGATGCTCGGGTGAATGGGCTCCACCGCGGCGCGCAGCGAGAGCTCGAAGCGCCCCTTCCACACCGGTACGCCGACGTTGCCCACGAAGAGGTGGAAGATGGCCGCCCGCGCCGCGCCCACCGCCGTGGCCGGCTCGAGCACGTAGAGCTGCTCGTTCGCCCCAACGCCTGGCACCACCAACCCGAGGTAGCTCACCGAATACACCACCGGTGATTCGCTCGCCTGCGAGTAGCCCACCACCGCGGTGATGGCCGCCTTGTCGACAGGCGAAAACGACGCATCGACGAAGGTCTGCCGCGGCGAGAAGCTCACGTCGACGTCGAGCTGCCCGGGGCCGACGAGCGTCGAGCCCTCGAGCGAGAGCAGATGTGTGCGCGCGTAGGTACCGCGGTACAACGTCTCCCCGGCTTGAAAGCGGTTGAGCACCGAGATGGCCGCGGCCGAATCGACCCGCCCCGCCGCTTGCGCCTTCGACAGCGCCGCCACTTCAGGGTCGACCGTGACACGCGGGAACTTCTCGTTCATCCACACCCAGCTCGCGCCCAAGGTGACGCGCCCGCGCCGGGTCAACCGAAAGGCCACGTCGCCGGCGAAGGGCACCGGGCGTTGCGTCTCCAGCACCCGGTCTTGAATGACGTCTTCAATGGAGGGGTCGATGCGCCGGTTGTCGAACGCGCCCGCCAGCGTCGGCTGCACCAGCGCCTCGTCTTGACCGAAAACGAAGTACCGGTGCGGTTGGAAGAAAGGCACGTACGCCGCGAGCCAGGTCAGCGAGCCGACTTCACCCTGGCCGCGCACGGCGAAGACGGGCAGCAACGCGTCTTCGAGCTCTCCGCCGAGAAACCCGTCGCGCAAATCGCGTGGGTTCAACGCATCGGCCGGAGCCAAAGCAGGGTTGGCCCCGAGGGGAATGCGCTGGTTGCCCACCCGCACGTCAGCGCGCGAGGTGTACACGTCGACGAAGGCGTCACCCAGCTGCGGCTCGAAGTAGCCCTTGGCGCGGTCGAATTCTCGCTGCGTGGCGAGGCGCAGGTACGCGCGGCCCTCGAGCACCAGCCGAATGCGCTCATTCACCTTCACGTCGACCCCGACGTGCGCGCGGATTCGCCCTTCGGCCACGTTTTCGGCCAGCGCCACGTTGCGCGGAGAGTCGAAGCGGGTGTCGAGCGAGGTCTCTCCGCGCACCGCGCCGTAGACCCGCGCCGTGGGGGCCGTCTCCACCGCTTCGAACTCGTCGACCGCCATCGACGAAGGCGCGTCAGAGGGCGTCGGCGTGGCCTCGAAGGTGTCGACCGTCATCGGCGCCGACTCGAACGCCTCGATGGTCATCGCGGAGATGCCGGCGTCTCCCGCAGCACCTCCATCGACGCCGTCAGCCCACGCCACCGCGCGCAGCGAGACGGCCAGCAGCCACGCCCACCCTGCCCCGCGTTGTGGCCAGCCGCGCTTCACCAGCGGTTACCCACGCTCGAGCGCACGCTCGGTGAAGGCCTCGTCGCCCAGGCCAGCCTCGTCGAGCTTCAGCACCGTCATCTGCGTCTTGGTGCCGGTCTGGAGGTTCTCCATCACCGACTCCGCTGCCAACGTGCGGTCTTTGAAGGCCTTCAGCTTCAGCGTGCGGTAGCGCTTGAACGGCTTGCCCGCCTTGTCGAGGTAGTCGACCTTCATCGGCACGTAGGTCTGCTGGTCGACGTACATGGTGAGGCCTCCGTACGGAGACGTCTCGTCGCCTTTCCCCTCGAGCACGAAACACGGGCGCCCCTCGACCTGCGCGTCGGGGAGCCGTTTCAAGTCTTCGTCTTTCGTGCCCCCGCTGGCGATGTCGGCGTAGGCGAAGTCGGTGTCCATGAAGGCCTTGCCGCGGTCACCCTTCGCCACCTTGCGCACCCGCTTCAGCTTCGGGAGGTAGAGCGAAACGTCGTCGCCGTCGCCACTCTCCACCGTCAGCACGGCGACACCCGCCACGCCCACCGGAGACGAGAAGCGAGCGAGCGCGTGGCCCTTGCCGTCGATGCGCTTTGACGAGGTGGTGAGCACCTGCTCTTTGGTTTTCCCGTCGGCGGCGGTCGACGCCAGCTTGAGCTCGGCGGTGAGGCCCACCAGGTTCAACGCGCCGCGGTCTCTCGACTTGCGCGCGATGTCGGCAGCCGACTCATCGGCGGCCAGCGCCCGGACGGCGAGGCAGAGCGTCAACACAGCTGCGGAAAGAGAGGTTCTCACGCGTTCGACTCCCAGGAGAGAAGACAACCGGCCTAGCACGTTCGACGCAGCCCCGGCCCCGGACTTCACGGCCCCGTGCATTCTGCGAGACCCCGGCGTTAGGCTCTCTCCATGCGCTCCACCCCCACCGACCGAGGCCACGTCGCCACCGTCGCTGCCGCCCCCAAGGCTGCCGCCCGCCGTGAGACGCCTCGCGCCGCCACGGTGAAGCTCGCCACGTCGGCGGTGGTCGACGTGCTGACAACGGCCACTGCGTTCAAGCCGTCGACCAAACACCCGTTCCTCGAGCGCTTCGGCGAGACGCTTGGGCTGGGCCTCGGCCTCATCGTCACCGAGGCGCTGGCCGCCGTGCCGAGCTGGAACACGCCGGTCCTCGACGCGAAAGGCAAGCCGGTGGCCGAGGTCGCTGGTGCGAAGCGCGTCGGCACCCACGCCATTCGCAAGCGCCACGAAGAGTTCGTCGGGCCGAAGGTGGCGGCGCTGGTTGAGAAGATGCCTCCGAGCGCGCTCCGCGACATTCTCGACGGGTTCGCTCAGGGCGCCACCGCGGCGCCGGGCACGTCGTACCGCCTCGAGTCGGCCTTCGATGACCTGGCTACGGCTGCAGAACGCCAGCACCGAGCAAAACGAAAAGGCTGAGCCCCAGCAGCACTCGGTACGCGATGAACACCAGCGTCGAGCGGGTGCGTAGGTAGCGCAGCAGGCCCCAAATCGCCGCGAGGCCGGTGACGAAGGCGACAGCGGTGCCCAGCGCCAGCAGACCAGCCGATGACGCCGCGTCGGGCTCGCGAATCACATCTTTCAGCTTCAACAGCCCGGCCAACGTCGTCGCGGGAATCGAGAGCAAAAACGAGCACCGCGCGGCGGCTTCGCGGGTGAAGCCCAGCGAGAGGCCTCCGGTGAGCGTGGTGCCCGAGCGGGAGCTCCCGGGAATGAGCGCCAGCGCCTGCCACAGGCCGATGATGACCCCGTCGCGCAGCGTCACCTCAGACAGCGGTCGCGTGAACTTCGCGCGGCGCTCCACGATGAAGAGCACGATGGCCAGCACGATGAGCGACGCGGCGATGACGTAGAGCGAGCGCGCCGAGGTCTCGATGGTGCGCTTGAAGAGCAGGCCGAGGACGCCGATGGGCAGCGTGCCGACACCGACACACCAGGCCAGCCGCGAGTCCGGCGTCGCCAGCGGAGCGCGCGCCATGAGCCCCTTCACGAACGCCACCGTCAACCGGCGCAAGTCGCCCGCGAAGTACACCAGCACCGCGGCGGTGGTGCCGAGCTGAATGACCGCGGAGTACGCGGCGCCCGGGTCGTCCCACCCCAGCAGCGCGGGGATGATGCGCAGGTGCGCGGTCGACGAGATGGGCAGAAATTCGGTCAGGCCCTGCACCAGGCCCAACACCACGGCTTCGAGGGCTGTCATTCGCGCTGCGGCGTCAGGCTCCACACGTCGCCACCGAGCTCGGCCTTCTTGAGCTCCCAGGCGGCCAGCACGTCGGCGGTGTGGGAAATGTATTCAGGGCTCGCGTCGAAGCGGTGCTGCTTGGCGTACCCAGTGAGAAACTCGCGCAGCACCGGAGAGAGGAAGTGCGTGGCCAGCACGACTTCGCTGCCGTCGAAGTATTCGCCGAAGCGCAGCGCGAAGCCGGTCTCTTCGTTGTCGGCGGTCTCGACGCGCACCACTTCGCCCTTCACGCGTACGCGCCGGCCCTTCGGAGGCAACGTGAGCTCGACCAGCAGCATCGTGCCCATCTTGAGGAAGAAGCTGGAGCGCAAGAACATGCCGCCGACCGAGATGTTCACCGTCGACAGCGCGGCCTCGAAGAAGCGGTTGGGCGAGTCGATGAGCGACAAGCGCGCCTTCACCTCGACGTCGGCGCGCGGGTAGCGGCGGCGAGAATCTGCCGTCGGGCCCGAAGCCTTGCGACTGACAGGCAGCTTCGACGGGAGCGCCGAGGGCGCCTTGTTCAGGCTGGACAACGCAACGTCGCGCGAAGTCGACGCGGCGCTCCGCCACGACGGCGCAGCCGCTGCCGGTACGTCGACCCGCGGCGTGGGGCGCGGGCTCGGCGCCCGGGCTGAATTTCCAGGCGTGGCAGCTGAAGTCGTCGCTCGCGAAGGAATGGCCGAGCCGCTCCGCTGCGCAGAGACGGCCGCCGAGTCCCGGGCGGCGTCAGCGCGCGATGCGCTGCTCGTCAGCGACGCCGCTGATGCCCGCGTCGTGTCGCTGCGTGACGATCCAGCCGAACTGTCTCGCCGCGAACTGTCTCGCGCCATGTCGCCGCGCGATGCTCCAGATGAGTTGCCCGTCGGCGAGGGGGACCGCGTCGCATCACTGCGTGACACTCCAGCCGAACTGTCTCGCCGCGAACTGTCTCGCGCCATGTCGCCGCGCGACGCTGCGGATGAACTGCCCGTCGGCGGGGGGGATCGCGTCGCATCGCTGCGTGACGCTCCAGCCGCGCTGTCTCGTCGCGAACTGTCTCGCGCGATGTCGCTGCGCGACGCTCCAAATGAGTTGCCCGTCGGCGAGGGGGACCGCGTCGCATCGCTGCGTGACGCTCCAGTCGCACTGTCTCGCTGCGAAGTGTCTCGCTGCAAACCGGCTCGCGCGATGTCGCTGCGCGACGCTGCGGATGGCCTGCCGGGCATCGACGACGCAGACGACGCTCTCGTCTCATGCGCCGACGTCGACCCAGCGCGCGCGGTGTCGCGTGACGTGCTGAGTGCGTTGTTCCTCAGCGAAGACGACACCGGCCGGGTTCCGTCGGCTCGTGATGCTGCGACTGGGCTGCTCCGCTGTGACGGAGCCGGCCCAGCCCGGGGCGGTTCTCCACGTGAACTCCGGGCCGAAGACGACCGCACCGGGTCACTCGACGCGGCGGAGGCCACGCGGGCCTTCACCGCATCACGCAGCGCGGCGGTGCCAGGGCGAGCGTCAGCGGGCAGCGTGCGCTTGCGCGTATCGAGCGCTGCCGCCAACGCCGTGAGCGACTTCGATTTTTTGGCGGGCGAGCGCGCCATACCTCAGCTCAGGCAGCCCGCACCTTGATGCCGAGCGCATCGCGGAGCGCGTCTTTCTTGTCGGTGCGCTCCCACGTGAACTCGCTGCGGCCGAAGTGCCCGTAGGCGGCGGTGCGCTGGTAGATGGGGCGCAGCAGGTCGAGGTGCTCGACGATTTGCCGCGGCTTGAGACCGAACACCTCACGCACTGCCCGGGCAATCTTCGCCTCATCGAGCGTCGAGGTACCAAACGTCTCGACCATCACGCTGACCGGCTCGGCCACGCCGATGGCGTACGACACCTGCACCTCGCAGCGCGTCGCCAGGCCCGCGGCGACGACGTTCTTCGCGATGTAGCGGCCCATGTACGCGGCCGAGCGGTCGACCTTCGACGGGTCTTTGCCGGAGAACGCGCCGCCGCCGTGACGGCCCATGCCGCCGTAGGTGTCGACGATAATCTTGCGGCCGGTGACGCCGGAATCGCCCATCGGGCCGCCGATGACGAACCGGCCGGTGGGGTTGATGAAGAACTTGGTCTTCTTGTCCACCAGCTTGGCGGGGAGCGACGGCTTGATGACGTCCTCCATGATGGCTTCTTTGATCTTCTTGTTGGTGACGTGTTCGGCGTGCTGCGTCGAAAGCACCACCGCGTCGATGCGCACCGGCTTGCCGTCTTTGTATTCGACGGTGACCTGGCTCTTGCCGTCAGGGCGGATCCACTCGTGCTTCTTGCGGCGCGCGTCGGCGAGCCGCCTGGTCAGCGCGTGCGCGTAGTGAATCGGCGCCGGCATGAGCTCAGGCGTCTCGTTGCAGGCGAAGCCGAACATCATGCCCTGGTCGCCGGCGCCCTGCTCCGTGTTGTCTTTCTCGTCGACGCCGCGGGCGATGTCTTGTGACTGCCCTTCGATGGCGACCATGACGCCGCAGGTGTTGCCGTCGTAGCCCATGGCCGAGTCGGTGTAGCCAATCTTGCAAATCGTGTTGCGCACGATCTTGGGAATGTCGATCCACGCGGTGGTGGTGACTTCACCGGCGACGATGGCGATGCCCGTCTTCACCAGGGTCTCGACCGCGATGCGCGCGTACGGGTCTTTCTCGATGAGCGCGTCGACCACTCCGTCGGAGATCTGATCGCAGATCTTGTCGGGGTGACCTTCGGTGACTGATTCAGAGGTGAAGAGAAAATCCTTGGGCATGGCACGGCTCCGCAACGAGATGTGAACTTCGAGCCGGTCGCTCTAGCGCGGTTCCGAAGCGCTCGCCAAGCACGTCCTTGAGGGAATGGCCTGGGTGGGGCACAAGGCCCTTTGCTTCGAATAACGACCCGCTGTCCCCCGTCGAGACCCACATGCGCTCCTTTGTTGCCGTCGCCGTCGCCCTCGCGTTGCCCGCCCTCGCCGCGTCTCCCAAAGAGGAGGTCTCGAAACCCCTGAAGACCGTGGTGAATTCAGTGCGTTACGGGAAAGACCTGGCCGCCTTGAAGCTCTTCGCGGGCGAGACCCAAGGGGCCTACCTGGTCGGCGACGCGTGGGCCAAAGGCACTGACGTGCAGCGAAAGACGTTCATCGAGCTGTTCCACCAGCTCTTCGGGCGAATGGCGTTCCCGAAGATCCGCAAGAACTTCGAGAACCTCGACACCGTGCTCTACGACGAGCCCACCATCACCGGCGACGCCGCGGAGATTCCGTCGACCATTCTCATCAACCACCCGCTCAAGAAGCAGGAGCTCAAGCTCAAATACAAGCTCGTGAAGCAGGGCGGCGCGTGGAAGGTGGTCGACGTGGCGGTGCTGGGCGACTCGATGCTCCAGGGCATTCGCGATGACCAGGTGCAGCCGATTCTCAAAGACGGCGGCTGGGACCTGCTGCTCAAGCTGATGGCCGAGAAGAACGCCGAGCTCAAAGACGTGGTGCTGAAGTAGCACGCCTCACTGTACGAGCGGCTCGTCGCGCTTCGGGCGCAAGGCCGTCACCCAGGCGCGGCGGCACGCGGGGCACACCACGCCGCTGAGCGTCTCGTGCACCTGGGCCTCGAGCTCGGCCGCATCCATTCCGTCGAGCTGGCGCAGGAGCTGATCCGGATCCACCGGCTCTCCGGGGGCGCCGTCGATGACCTCGCACTCCGCCTCGAGCGCCAGCGCGTAGCGGTAGTACGTTGCGCCACGCGGCAGCTCGGCGTCACACCGCGCGCACTTCATGGTCCGCGCACCTGCGCCAACGCCGCTTCGTCGAGCTCGACCCACCGCCCCGGAGCGAGCGTGGACGGCAGCGAATAGCCTCCCACCTGCGCGCGGTGGAGCTGCATCACC
>JAEUJT010000410.1 GCA_016793525.1 Archangium sp.
CGTCGAGCCAGATACGATCTGGGTCGAGCCCGAGGCGGTGGTCGAGGTTCGCTACAAAGAATGGCCACCGGGGCATCGATTCCGCGAGCCGACCTTCATTCGGGTGCGCGACGACAAAGACGTGACCGAGTGCGCCGCGCCCGCTGGAGCACTTTCGGTGGCGGCTCCAGCTCCGCCCGCGCCAGTCGCTCCCGCGCTCAAGAACGCGAACAAAGTGTTCTTCCCGGGCGACGGCATCACCAAGGGTGATCTGGTGGCCTACTACGACGCGGTCGCGCCCTGGCTGCTGCCGTACCTGCGCGACCGCCCGCTGATGCTGACGCGTTACCCCGACGGCATCGACGGCAAGAGCTTCTTCCAGAAGGGCAAGCCGGCGAAGGCGCCCGACTTCATTCGCACCATCTTCGTGCACAACGAAGAGGAGGGCCGCGACATCGATCAGATCATCTGCGACGACGCACGCACGCTGCACTGGTGCGCGACCATGGCTGCGATTCCGCTCCACCTGCCCGCAGGCCGGGTGTCATCGCTCGGGCTCGCCGATTGGTGCGTGGTCGACTTCGACCCGAAGGGCGCGCCGTTCGAGCACGTCATCGAGCTCGCGTTGGGCGTGAAGTCGCTCTGCGACGCGCTCCAGCTGCCGGCGTTCGTGAAGACGAGCGGCTCGTCTGGGCTCCACGTGCTGATCCCCCTGGGGCGGAAGGTCGACCACGAAGGCGCGAAGCAGCTCGCCGAGGTGTTGGCGGCGCTGCTCGTGGCTCGTTTCCCGCGCATCGCGACCACCGAGCGAACCATGTCGAAGCGCCAGGGGCGGGTGTACGTCGACGCGTTTCAGAACGGCACCGGCAAGCTCATCGCCTCCCCGTTCTGCGTGCGCGCCAAGCCCGGAGCGCCGGTCTCCATGCCGCTGCGCTGGCCCGAGGTGCGAGCTGGGCTCACGCCCACGATGTTCACCATTCGCGACGCCATCGCCCGGTTGGAGCGCGAAGGCGACCCCATGGCCGAGGTGCTGACGCTCGCGCCCGACATCGCCGCGGCGGTCGCGCGAGTCGCCTCGCTGACGTGACGCTCAGCGGCCTTGGGCGATGCGCCGCACCACGACGCCGGCCATTTGCATGCCGAACACCGAGGTGACGAACGACACGCTGCCGTCGATCTGGTTGCGGTGCTCGCAGGAATGGAACTCGTTTTCGCCGTGCGGGCACACGCACATGAACCCGCCGTGCGCCTCGTCGTACCGCAGCTCGATGGGGTCTCTGCGCGGCTCGATGGAGAACACCGCGGTCACGCCCAGCGGCGAGTTCGTCTCGTGGCCGTACTTGCGCTTGAGCAGCTTGCGCACGTCTTTCGCCAGCGCGTCCATATGCGTCTCAGACAGATCGTCGACGCGAATGTACGTGGGGTCGAGCCGGCCGGCGGCGCCCATCGAGCTCACCACCTTGAGCCCGCGGCGAATGCACTGGTCGAGCAGGTGTAACTTGGCCTTCACGTTGTCGATCGCATCGACGACGAAGTCCCACTGGCCGGAGAGCATCTGCTCCGCCACCTCCTCCCGGTAGAAGTCGATGACCGGCGTCACCGAGACCTCGGGGTTGATGGCCAGGCAGCGCTGCGCCAACAGCTCGGCCTTCGGCTTGCCCACCGTGCTCACCGTCGCGTGGAGCTGCCGGTTGGTGTTCGTCACGCACACCACGTCGAAGTCGACCAGCGTCAGGTGGCCCACGCCGCTGCGCACCAGGCCCTCAACTGCGTAGCTGCCCACGCCGCCCAGGCCGAACACCAGCACCCGCGCCCCGGCGAGCCGCCGCATGCCCTGATCTCCGATGAGGCGCCCCGTGCGATCGAACCGGCGGTGCAGGCGAAAGGGCTTCTCCTCCACGGGAGGCGGGGCCACAGGGGAGGGGACGTTCAACTCGAGCGCAGACATGGGCCGCCTCTTGCACGAGGTCGCGCTGCCAGCGCAATGGTGGCGCGGGCGAGAAGGGGTCGCTATTCACAGTTGTGAACCTTGGTTCACACTTGTTAAGAGGTGACCATGTCGATCGTGACGGTAGGCGACCTTCGCAAGGTCTTGGACGAGCGCGGCTGGTCGTGTGAGGCGCTGGCGGCTCAGGTCCCCATCTCCAACATGACGCTGCGCCGGCTGCTCACGAAGCCCGACGAGGCGCTGGTGCCCGAGAAGTACCAGCAGCTGTTGAACGGCCTGCTCTCCCCACCGGCGGCGCCTGCGCAGCTCGACCCGGTCGAGGTGGTGCTGTCGGGCATGCAGCAGACCCGCGCCGAGGTGCTCGCGTCGCTCGAGGCCGACGGGCGTGGGGTGCGAAAGCCCGAGCTGGTGCTCCGCGACGTGGGTCGGCGGTTCGACGCGCGCGACGTGCCGCGCGCCGCGATGGAGATGCTCAGCGAGCTCCGTACCCATTTCCCCAAGGTCGGTCGTGCGGGGCAGGCGCTGATCCTCGGCGGCCTGGCGTATTTTCTGAACCCGTTTGATCTGATCGCCGACACCATCGTCGCGGTGGGGTTCATCGACGATCTCGGCGTGTTGGCGCTCATTCACGCGCGCATGTTGGCCAAGACAGCGAAGCCGTAGTCCTCCACGGAGAAGCCACGATGAAATGCAGTACAATCGCGTACACGGCGCTGGGCGCCCTGGCGCTCACCGGGTGCGCACACGAAAGCCACGAGGCCGAAGAGAAGGGCAAGCTCGCGGTCACCACCCCACTGCGAAAGTCGACCGAGCTGACCCGGGAATACGTCGCGCAGGTCCGCGCCATTCAGCACATCGAGGTGCGCGCACTCGAGCGAGGCTACCTGCAGGGCATCTTCGTCGACGAGGGGCAAAGCGTACACACCGGGCATCGCATGTTTCAGCTCATGCCGCTCATCTACCAGGCCGAGGTGCTGAAATCGCAGGCCGAGGTCGCGCGGAGTGAAATCGAGTACAGCAATACCAAGGCGCTCGCAGATAAAAATGTCGTGTCTGTCAATGAGCTCGCGCTCGCCAAAGCCAATCTCGACAAAGAGAAGGCGCAGCTGTCGCTCGCCACGACGCACAAGGGGCTCACCGAGATTCGAGCGCCCTTCAACGGCATCGTCGGGCTCTTCCGTGCGCGGCTGGGCAGTTTGATCAGCGAAGGCGACCTGCTCACGACGCTGTCAGACAACAGCACCGTGTGGGTGTACTTCAACGTGGCCGAAGCGGAGTACCTCGAGTACCGCACGCACGCCACCGAGGAGAAGCCCGAGGTGAAGCTGCTCATGGCGAACCAGCAGGTGTTCGATCAGCTCGGCAAGGTCGAGACCATCGAGGCCGATTTCAACAACGAGACCGGCACCATCGCCTTTCGGGCAACGTTCTTGAATCCCAAAGGCCTGCTGCGCCACGGCCAGACGGGGAAAATTCGAATGACCGTGCCCGTGAAAGACGCGCTGCTCATTCCGCAGAAGGCGACGTTCGATGTACTGGACAAGCGCTTCGTCTTCGTCGTCGACGACAAGAACGTGGTGCACGCCCGGCCCATCACCATCGCCGCCGAGCTGCCGCAGGTCTACGTGGTGGCGAACGGCCTGGCCGACAACGAGCGCGTGCTGCTCGACGGGCTGCGCAAGGTGCGCGACGGGAGCGTGATCGAGCCCGACTTCAAGAAGCCCGCCGAGGTCTTCGAGCACCTCGAGGTTCCAGCCGAATGAGCCCCGCGAGCTGGCTGGAGCGCGTGTCATGATAGAGAAGTTCATTCATCGGCCAGTCTTGGCGATTGTGTTGTCTGTTCTGACGGTGTTCGTCGGCGTTCTCGCCATGCGGGCGCGGCCGGTGTCGCAGTTCCCCGAGATCTCGCCGCCGCGGGTGATGGTGTCGCTCGCGTTCCCCGGCGCAAGCGCCGACGTCTTGGTGCAGTCGTCGATCATCACCCTCGAGCGCGCGATCAACGGCGTGCCAGGCATGAGCTACATCATCTCCGACGCAACCAGCGCCGGAGAGGCGGTCATTCAGGTCGTCTTCGAGCTCGGCACCGACCCCAACGCCGCGCTGGTCGGGGTGAAGAACCGCGTCGATCAGATGATGAACCGGCTGCCCCCGCTGGTGCAGCTCGAGGGCGTCATCGTGAACCCGGTCTCGCCCAGCATGCTGATGTACGTGAATTTGTACAGCAAGGAGGCGAGTGCCGATCAGAAGTTTTTGTACAATTTTGCGAACAGCAATTTGCTGCCCGAGCTGAGTCGCATCAAGGGCATCGCGCAGACCCGAATTCTCGGCTCGCGGCAATACGCGATGCGCATCTGGCTGAACCCAGATCGAATGCGCGCCTATAACGTCTCGACAGACGAGGTGATGAAGGCGATCAGCGAGCAGAGCATCATCGGGCGACCCGGGCGCCTCGGCCAGGCGACGGGCATCAAGTCGCAGGCGCTGGAATATGTGTTGGTGTACGAGGGCCGGTACAACAAGCCAGAGCAGTACGAGAACATCGTCGTCCGCGCCAAGCCGAGCGGCGAGAACCTGCACCTGAAAGACGTGGCCACCGTCGAGCTCGGCAGCGAGTTCTTCGACATCTACTCGAACCTCGACGGCCACCCCTCGGCGGCCATCGTGCTCAAGCAGACCTACGGCAGCAACGCGAGCGAGGTCATCGAGCGCGTGAAGGAGCAACTCGAGGCGCTCAAGGCGTCGAGCTTCCCAGCGGGTATGGACTACGAGGTCAGCTACGACGTCTCGAGCTTCCTCGACGCGTCGATCGAGAAGGTCATTCACACACTCCTCGAGGCGTTCATTCTGGTCGCGCTGGTCGTGTTCATCTTCCTCGGCGACTGGCGGTCGACCCTCATCCCCACCCTCGCTGTGCCGGTGTCGTTGATCGGCGCCTTCGTGGTCATGCAGGCGTTCGACATCAGCATCAACCTGATCACGCTCTTCGCCTTGGTGATGGCGATCGGCGTGGTGGTCGACAACGCCATCGTCGTCGTCGAGGCGGTGCACGCGAAAATGGCAGAAGAGCCGCTGTCGCCCTACGAGGCCGTGCAGCGGGTGCTGGGGGAGATCAGCGGCGCCGTGATCGCCATCACCGTGCTCATGGCCGCGGTGTTCGTACCCGTCGCCTTCATGACCGGCCCGGTCGGGGTCTTCTACCGGCAGTTCGCCATCACCATGGCGGCCTCCATCGTGCTCTCGGGCGTGGTGGCGCTGACGCTGACGCCCGTGTTGTGCGCCATTCTTCTCAAGCGGCACGATCACTCGAAGGCGAAGCGGCGCACGCCGGTGGCGGTCTTTCTCGACGCCTTCAGCCGCCTCTTCGATCGAGGCACCGGTAACTACGTGAGCGCGCTGCGCCTGATCGCCGACCGCCGCCTCGTCACCTTCGGCGTGCTGTTCGCCTTCGGCCTCGGGGTTCTCGGCGTCAACAGCGTGCTTCCCGCCGGGTTCGTGCCCAACGAAGACCAAGGCATGATCTACGCGATCGTGCAGACGCCGCCGGGCACGACGCTCGAGCGCACGAACGACGTCTCACGTGAGGTCCAGCACATCGCCGAGCAGGTCGACGGCGTCGCGTCGGTGTCGTCGCTCGCCGGCTACGAGGTGTTGACCGAGGGGCGCGGCTCGAACGCGGGAACGTGCCTCATCAACTTGAAGAGCTGGTCGCAACGCAAGCACACCGCCGCCGAGATCATCGAAGAGCTCGAGCAGCGCTCGAAAGACATCGGCGCGACGGTCGAGTTCTTTCAGCCGCCAGCCGTTCCCGGCTACGGCGCCGCCGGCGGCTTCTCGCTGCGCCTCTTGGATAAGACAAACGATACCGACTACCAAGAGTTCGACCGCGTCAACCGGGAGTTCATGGACAACCTGCGAAAGCGCCCAGAGTTGGTTGGTTTGTTTACGTTTTTTGCGGCGAATTACCCCCAATACGAGCTGGTGATCGACAACGAGCTGGCCATGCAGAAGGGCGTCTCCATCAAGAACGCCATGGAGAACTTGGACATTCTCATCGGCAGCACCTACGAGCAGGGCTTCATTCGCTTCGGTACCTTCTTCAAGGTGTACACGCAAGCTGCGCCAGAGTTCCGGCGCTTCCCGTCTGATCTGCTCAACTTCTACGTGAAGAACGATCGAGACGAGATGGTGCCGTATTCGGCGTTCATGTCGCTGAAGAAGACCCAGGGGCCGAACGAAATCACCAGGTATAACCTGTACAATTCCTCAGCCATTCGTGGCGAGCCGGCCAAAGGCTATACGAGCGGCGACGCCATCGCGGCGGTCAAAGAGGTGGCCGCCAAGACGCTCCCTCGCGGCTACGACATCGCCTGGGAGGGGCTCTCGTTCGACGAGGCGAAGCGTGGCCACGAGGCGATCGCCATCTTCCTGGTGGTTCTGGCGTTCGTGTACCTCGTTCTGGCTGCGCAGTACGAGAGCTTCATCATCCCCTTCGCGGTCGTGTTGTCGCTCCCGATCGGCGTGTTCGGCTCGCTTTTGATGCTCAAGCTGATGGGGCTGTCGAACGACATTTACGCCCAGCTCGGGCTGGTGATGTTGGTCGGCATGTTGGGCAAAAACGCGGTGCTGATGGTGGAGTTCGCGGTGCAGAAGCACCACCAAGGCTCCACCGTGCTCGAGGCCGCCATCGAGGGCGCCAAGGTTCGGTTCCGCCCGATCTTGATGACCTCGTTCGCGTTCATCGCCGGCTTGCTCCCGCTCGTCGTCGCGACTGGCCCCGGCGCCATCGGCAACCGCACCATCGGCTCGTCGGCGCTCGGCGGCATGCTCTTCGGCTCCGTGTTCGGCGTGCTCATCGTGCCCGGGCTGTATTTCATCTTCGGTACCCTCGCCGAGGGACGGAGCCTCATCAAAGACGAAGCCGACGAGCCGCTCTCTGAAGGGGTGTCACCCCATGTCTAGGGCGGGGCGGTGGGGCGCGATCGCCGCGTGTATCGGTTTGACGAGCTGCATTCCCACGCTCGTCGACAACCCGTCGCGCGACGTTCGCAAGGCGGTGCCGGCGAGCTTTCGGCGTGATGACGCGGCCGCGAGCGCGGCGGCTGATGCTGGTGTGCCTCCCGAGGCGTGGAGCGCCCTCTTCAAGACGCCCGAGCTGCGGTCGCTCATCGAACAGGCCTTGAAGAACAACCAAGAGCTCAACATTCGCATGCAGGAGATCATCATCGCCCAGGCCGAGGTCGGCGCGCGGCGCGGTGAATACCTGCCGAAGGTCAGCGCGGGCGTGGGGGTCGGGGTGGAGAAGGTCGGCGGAGTGACGAGCCAGGGGTATTCAGACAAGGCCACCGGCGTCCCCGAGCACCTGGGCAACTTCACGTTCGGGCTCGCCGCGACGTGGGAGGTCGACGTCTGGGGGCGGTTGCGCAACGCGGCCAAGTCAGCCGATTTTCGTGTTCAGGCGAGCATCGAAGGGCGGCACTTTCTCGTGACCCAGCTGGTCGCGGAGATCTCCCGCTCGTACTTCGAGCTCGTCGCCCTCGACGCCGAGCTGGAGGTGCTCGAGAGCAACATCAAGATCCAGTCTGACGCGCTCGAGGTGGTCCGCTCCGAGATGCAAGCCGCGCGGGTGACCCAGCTGGCAGTGCTGCGCTTCGAGGCCGAGGTGCTCAGGAACCGCAGCCGGTTATTCGCGCTGGAGCAACAGCGGGTGCAGACGGAGAACCGCATCAACTTTCTCGTCGGCCGGTACCCGCAGCCAGTCGCGCGGAGCAACCTGGCCTTGACCTCGACGCTCCCGCCCGAGCTCGGGGGGGGGCTCCCGTCGCAGCTGCTCGAGAACCGCCCAGATCTTCGGCAGGCGGAGCGCGAGCTCGAGGCCTCGAAGCTCGACGTGCGTGTCGCGAAGGCCCGCTTCTACCCGGCGCTGAGCATCGACGCGGCGGTCGGCTACCGCTCTTTCAACCTTGAGCACCTCGTGTCGACGCCCGAGTCATTGCTGTACAACCTGGCGGGCAACTTGGTGGCGCCGCTGCTGAACCGGGCGGCCATTGAGGCCGAGTACAGAACTGCCAACGCGAAGCAGATTCAGGCCGTTTTCAATTATGAGAAGACCCTGCTGCAGGCGTACACCGACGTCGCGAGCCTGTTGGTCGGCTATGCGAATCTTCAGAAGGGGTACGAGCTTCAGTCGCACCAGGTCGAGAAGCTCGCCGAGTCGGTCGAGGTGTCGACGATGCTCTTTCAAGCGGCAAGGGCCGACTACATGGAGGTGCTGCTGACTCGCCGCGATTCCCTCGACGCGCAGCTCGAGCTCGTGGAAACGAGGAAGAACCAGCTGCTGTCGATGGTGGGCCTGTATCAAGCGCTCGGCGGCGGGTGGCGACCCACGCCGTGACGGGTGACGTGCTGGTCATGGGCGGTCGCGGGTGGGGAGGGCGCGAGGTACTCCACGCGCAGGTGGGGCGTGGGGCTCGGGTGCGGCGCTCCACCCGCTGAGCTCGCTCGCTCCACGGCGTCGCGGGGGCGGCCTCCGCGCTCGTACGCCGACGACGTCACCGAGCTCGCGTCAGCTCCAGGCTGAGGGCCGGTCGAACAGCCGCAGCGCGTTTTCGGTCACCGCCTCAGAGACGACCGAGACCGA